>JBEDKW010000032.1:0-11653 GCA_041171945.1 Actinomycetota bacterium | reverse complement strand
TCGGGGTCTTCAACGTGAACGATCTCGCCACTGGTAAAGGCCTTTTGAATTGGCCCAGCCCACTCTTTGCGAACTTTCTCACCACTGATGTCGCGGTAGAAAATGGTGGCCGCACTTGAAGGTCGGGCATGGCCGGCAGCCACGAAACTTCCATCCGGGGTGGGCACCCAAAGAACTAGGTCGGCAAAGGCTAGGTCGGCAATTAATTGCCAGTCTGCAATCAGCAGGTTTAACCACTCGATATCGGCGGCATTCGCCTTGCCGTGCTTTCGATTTAGCTCACTTAGTGTCGACACCTAATCGAGTTTAGCCAGTCTCTCATCGAGGCGACTTCTGCTCTTCAGAAGATGAGTGCGAACCAAGAGCGCAATGGCCTGCTTAGCCGGGGAGCCGCGCTTTCCCATTGCCATCGGCAACGAATTGTGAATGGCCAAATCAGCCGCCGTCGGGTCATCTGGGATGAATGCGGCCACGTTTAACTGACCCAGTCGAGACAGGGTTTCGACGAGCTGTTGCTTAGCGCCGGCGCCCAACACCGACTTTCGGAGGCGATTGACAACGGCTATCACCTCACCCGCTAAGGCAATCTGCCTGAGGGCCTGCAGCGCGAGTAAAAACCGATGCACCCCCACAGGGTCGGCTGCGCAAACCAAAATAACTTGGTCGGCTCGAGCCAAAATCTCGCGCGTTAATTCGTTGCGATCGGGCCCGCCGAGACCTGGTCTAAGGCCGCTCTCAATTGAGGAGGCAAGATCGATGACTACAGAGTCAAAAGCTGCTCTGGCAACTTCAAGAATTTCACCAACTCGGTCGCTAGAAAGTTCGGGCCAGCGTTCGGCATCGCTAATTCCGGTCATGAGAACCACTTCGCCTCGGCCGGTGGTCAGGCCAACGCTCAGCCGCTCAAGTTGCTCTAGATCGAAACGACCCTGGGCAACCAATCGACAGGCCGCAGCCACTCCAGCGGGATGATCGGTGAGCCCAAGCAGCAGGTTAAGACTGGGGCTGAGGTTATCCGCGTCAATTAGAAACACGCGCTGGCCAGCAAGCGCCAATTCACTGGCCACGCTCAGTGCGATCGTGCTTTTTCCCGGCGAACCGGTGGCACCCCAAATTGCAATCAACTGGCCGTTAGCCATTGGCCGCAGTCGGTCTCAGAATTAGTGAAATCGAGTCACCTGCGTCAACTGCATCTAAGACCGGCGCAATGGCGTCAGTGGGCACCCAGAGCTCCACCGGCGCTACATCCTCGGCGAACATGCCTGTGGTTTCGAGAATTTTGGCAACTTCGGCGCCGAGCACCAACACATATGGCGGCGCAAAGGTGTTGTTCTCAAGTTTCTCTGAGACCCATAAATCAACCGAGCCACCGGGGCCCAGCGCTGTCGGTAGTGGCATTTTTGAAGTGATAACGAGAGGCACACGGGCATCGATGATGTCGCTGGCCAGCATGCTTTTGATTATTAGTTGCCCAGGTACCACCGGCCCCAATAGATAAGAACCCATCGGCAACTCCCCCACACGAAGATATTGATCGGAGCTGAGGCCGAGGTTTGCACTGATTGACTCAAACATTGAGTCGGTTACCGAACTGCCGGCCGGCAGGGCCTGGGCACTCACTAAAAACTCATCGGTGCGATTATTACCCTCGATGGCAACCCAAACTCCGCCCACCGAAAGGGCCACCAGCCCAATCGCCAAGAACACGTTCTTGCGTCGAGCGAGATACGGAGATTTGAGTTTTCTTGATGTTGTCATGACCAGAGTGCAACAAATTCTAGAGATCTCTGCTCAAGTTATCCACAGCCCAAATTTGCAAACAAGTCACCTGCTCCAAAGGAATTGCCCGAAACGATTGACCATCATCTCGGTGCATAAAAACCAGGCCTTGGGAAACGCCGAGGAGAGTCGAGTGCATCAAACCTTCATCTGGGTTGAGGGTTCGAAAATTGCACTTCGCCGGAAACGGAAGTTGCCCAAGGTGCTCTTGGAAATTTGCCTCTGAAAATTGCAGCGTTGGAAGGCCAAAGTTTGTTTCAAACTCAAAACCGATGCTACGGATAGCCCCAGCAGGCACAACCAGCCAATTCGGGGAGACAGGATGGACCCCGGCTGCAAAGCCTTGGCCGAGGACAGGAGAAATCAGCGTTTGGCGCTGACCCGTTAGCAAGAGCAACTCGATTGAGGTCGCGCGGTGAATCGCTCCGGTTGAAAAACCGTCATTGGTGTTGCTCTCTGCGGCGATAAATCGAGCCTCAAGATCTTCAAACAGCGGGTCGAAATTCATAACGGCGATTATCGAAGAACTTCGCGACCGCGGTCGCAAGTTATCCACAGGTAACGAAAGAAACCTTGCCAAGCATCAAATTAAGAAATAGTTTTACATTCCCTCGTTAGAGGGAGAAGGGACGTGGGGGAAATGTCCAATCAGGCACCCATCTCTAAAAAGAAAGTTGAAGCTAAAGCCACAGCACAAGGACCGAAAAACCAACTCAAGAAATCACCGGCCAAGAAGCGGGTGGTTAAAAACTCAATGGAGGCAGCAGCATTTTTTGGCAGGCAATACACCAGCTCAGCTGACCTTCCGAATCCGGAACCAAGCCTTATTTCTTTAGCAACCGGAGTCTTCGAAGTGATCTCCGGAACCCGCCAAGTAGAACAGTTGGCTCGAATTCTTTCAGATGGGGTCTATCAGACCATTGCTAAGAAAGCGATCGAAGCAAGAGCAGCACGCGAAAGCCGTGGCGAAAAAGCCAGATACGAAAACATCAGATTTCACGCAATGCGAAACCAGTCGCCAAGAGATGGCGTCATTGAATCCGTGGTTCTAGTTGATATTCATCACCGAACCAAAGCCGTGGCAATTCGCCTAGAGGGAATCAACTCTCGATGGCGCGCAACCTCGGTCTCGGTGCTCTAGAGCGAACCGACCAAGCAATATTTAGCTCTTGAAGAAAGAGCTGCCCTGGCCACCCTGCTCAGGTTTCTGAGTGTTAGTGGTCGGGGTTTGCTTTTGCCTAGAAGCTGGGGCTTCGTCGGCTGAGTGCGATTCGGCGGCGCCATCTTCGTTCGGTGCAATGTAAGTCAGCTGTGATTGATCGATGACCGGCGCTGCGGCAGCCTCAACCTGAACTTCTAGGTTGAAAATGAAACCGACAGACTCTTCTTTAATGGCACCCATCATCTGCTGGAACATTGTGTAGCCCTCACGCTGGTATTCAACTAGTGGGTCACGCTGCGCCATGGCACGAAGGCCAATGCCCTCTTTGAGGTAATCCATTTCGTAGAGGTGGTCGCGCCATTTGCGGTCAACGACAGAAAGAACTACGCGTCGCTCGAGTTCGCGGATTGCAGCCTCGCCAATTTCTTCGGCGCGCTTTGCATAGGCAATCTTGGCATCGCTGACCAGCTCACGGGTTAGCCACGCTTTGGTCAAGCGAGCACGGTTTCCGGCTTCGGCAAGCACTTCTTGAATCTCAAGGCCGATCGGGTAGATTGCCTTGAGCTCTGCCCACAACGCCTCTAGGTCCCAGTCGTTTCCTGAGTTGTCCGAAATGTGGCCATCGACAATTGCTTCAATTGCATCGCCCAAGAAGGCGTCTACACGAGCAGCGATGTCATCGCCTTCGAGAATGTGTCGGCGGTCGCTGTAAATAGCTTCGCGCTGACGGTTTAGAACGTCGTCATACTTCAAAACATTCTTGCGAATCTCGGCGTTGCGGCCTTCGACCTGCGCTTGAGCGCTAGCAATGGCTCGGCTGACCACCTTTGACTCGATAGCCATTTCGTCTGGCACACCAGAACGGTTCATCAGTGCGCTAGCGGCGCCAGAGTTGAACAGACGCATTAGGTCGTCGGTTAGCGATAGGTAGAAGCGTGACTCACCCTTGTCGCCTTGGCGACCTGAGCGACCACGAAGCTGGTTGTCGATGCGGCGTGATTCGTGACGCTCGGTGCCCAAAACATAGAGGCCACCCACTTCAAGAACTTTGTCTGCTTCAACAGCAACTTCGGCACGGATTTTTTCGAACTCGGTCGCCCAAGCGGCTTCGTATTCTTCAGAGTTTTCTTCAGAATCTAGACCGCGCTTGTTGAGAGCGTCTACGGTCAAGAACTCAGCGTTGCCACCGAGCATGATGTCGGTGCCTCGTCCGGCCATATTGGTTGCAACAGTTACGGCGCCTAAGCGGCCGGCCTGCGCAACAATCGCTGCTTCGCGAGCGTGATTCTTGGCGTTCAAAACCTCGTGACGAACCCCAGCCTTAGCCAAAAGCTTCGAAAGGTATTCGCTCTTCTCAACGCTGGTGGTGCCGACGAGAATTGGTTGGCCACTCTTGTGGCGCTCAATAATGTCTTCAACAACTTGGCTGAACTTGACCTCTTCGTTCTTGTAGATCAGGTCTGGCTGGTCGATTCGAACCATCGGCTTGTTGGTCGGAATTGAAACCACACCAAGCTTGTAGGTGCTCATAAATTCGCCAGCTTCGGTCTCCGCGGTTCCGGTCATGCCCGAAATCTTCTTGTAGAGACGGAAGTAGTTCTGCAGAGTGACGGTGGCTAGAGTTTGGTTCTCGGCCTTGACCTCAACGCCCTCTTTGGCCTCGATGGCCTGGTGAATACCTTCGTTGTAGCGTCTTCCGGCAAGGATGCGGCCGGTGTGCTCGTCAACGATTAGAACTTCGCCGTCGATGACTACGTAGTCTTTATCGCGCTTGAAAAGGGCCTTGGCGCGAATTGAGTTGTTTAGGAACGAGATCAACGGGGTGTTTGCCGACTCGTAGAGGTTGGTGATGCCTAGGTGGTCTTCGACCTTTTCGATGCCTGGCTCAAGGATTCCGACGGTGCGCTTCTTTTCGTCGATTTCATAATCGATGACTGGCTGAAGGTTTTCGGCAATCTTGGCAAACTCACCAAACCAGCGGTTGGCATCGCCAGAGGAAGGGCCTGAAATGATGAGCGGGGTTCTAGCTTCATCGATGAGGATGGAGTCGACTTCGTCGACGATGGCATAGAAGTGGCCGCGCTGCACTAGGTCGCTTTGCTGCCAAGCCATGTTGTCGCGCAAGTAGTCGAAGCCAAACTCGTTGTTGGTTCCGTAGGTGATGTCGGCGATGTACTGCTCGCGGCGCTCAGCTGGGTCTTGGCCAGAGATGATGCAACCGGTGCTCATGCCTAGAGCGCGGAAGACGCGGCCCATTAGGTCGCTTTGGTATCCCGCGAGGTAGTCGTTTACGGTGACCACGTGAACTCCGCGGCCAGCGATGGCGTTTAGGTATGCCGGGAAGGTGGCGACGAGGGTCTTTCCTTCACCGGTTTTCATTTCTGAGATGTTGCCGAGGTGCAGGGCTGCTCCACCCATCAACTGAACGTCGAAGGCACGGAGGCCAAGGGTTCGGCGAGCTGCTTCGCGAACAGCCGCAAAGGCTTCTGGCAGAAGATCATCGAGGCTTTCGCCGTCGCCGTAACGGTCGCGCGCATAGTTGCGAAGACGAGCGAGAACTCGACCCTCGCCAGCGCGAAGAAGTTTGTCGATGATGTTAGCCAAGATTTGCTCCAAACCGATTGAGTTGGTTGTGCTTCAATCTTAGACGCGAGAGACCCTCGAAGCGCCCCTGAAAGCGCTCCGAGGGTACCGCTAACAGCGAACTCTAAGCAAGCGTAATTACGCCGTAATCCCAGCCTTTACGTCGGTAAACCACACTTGGCTTGTCGGTTTCAGAATCTTGGAATAGATAAAAATCATGCCCGACTAATTCCATGTGGTACAGAGCATCATCTGCCGTCATCGGGGTTGATTCAAAGGACTTTCGGCGAATCACTATTGGGCTCTCCCCAAAGTCTGGCTGCGCCTCTTCTACAACGGGTACTTTGCCCATCAATAGGTCGGCGTCGACTGGACGAACATCGAGTTGAGCAAAGTCGCTGGCGGTTAATTCACTGGTGCCCAATAGCCCGTGGCGACCGTGGTGAACTTTTCTGCGGTCGGCAGCTCGTCGCAATCGTTCTGAAAGTTTTGAAAGAGCGGTATCGAAGGCCGAAAACTTATCATCGGCGGTTGCCTCGGCGCGGACTACGTGGCCCGGCTCGATCACGGTGAGTTCGACCTGATCTTGGCTGCCGGCAGTTTTACTGTGATCGTGTCGAGTGACTTTGACTTCAATCGACTGCGCCTTGTGAGCGAATTGCTCTACCTTCTGGGTGCGGTCCGCAACATATTCGCGGAAACGGTCCGAAACAGAAAGGTTTCGAGCGGTGATGTTTACTTCCATGATGACCTCCGTCTTCGGGCAGCATTGCCCGTGATTGAAAGTTATACCTAAAATTCATTTCTCGTCGGGGTTTTCAAAATAGTCTCGGCAAACGCCAAGAAACCGACGACTTGGGCACCGGCTTTCTCAAGTGCGCGGCGAGCTTCGAGAATGGTTGCCCCCGTGGTCACGATGTCATCGATGATCAGGACGACATAACCCTGAAGCGAGAATTTGGCGCGCATGCTCTCGACTAGGTTGGTGCGGCGGTCTGACAGGCCCAACCCGGCTTGGTCATCGACCGGTCTAAAGAATTTGAGCGCGGCCACCGATCGAAGGCCACTCTGTTTTGCCAACTGCTTTGCCAAAACTTGGGCCGGCACAAAACCTCGTTTGACGAAAGAACTCGATCGGCTGGGAACCGAAACCAAAACCACTGATTTGGCATCGAGTTCGGCAAGCGAAAAATTCGCTAGCAACGGTGACATCTTGGCCGCTAGGGTGGCAGACACTCTGGTTTGACCATCTTCTTTGAAGGCGTGGAGGACTTTTGAAACTTGGTCACCGAAATCGCAAAATGCCCAGCCAGCCAGGTTGCCCCGAACGACCCTTCTTGGGGCGCCAACCAGAGCGTTGTGGCAGTTTTCGCACAGGATGACTCCGAGGCTTTTGCAGCCGCAACAGGGGGTTGGCAGCAGAAGGTTGAGCAGTTCTTCGAATGGGGTCACTAGAACAGCCTGTCGTCAAGAAAACGACTTCGGCGAGGACTTTCTAAATCTGTTTAGAACCCAGCAAAGTGAACAGCTTTGGCACCAGTTTGCAACCAAATCCAGGCCACTCCCCGATACTGATACAAATCGGCGCTGAGGGTTCGAAGGTAAATGGAGCTGACGGTGTTGGTGCCAATCAAGTCAACCGCGCCATCAACCACCGGAAGAGTTCTGGTTCCGCCACCCACGGTGACGATAGTCGGGGTAGGAGAATCGGTCACGCCATCCACCAAGACTCCCAAACTCACTTCACCCAGCCAAGAGACGCTCTTGGCTCCCGAGGTGGCATCGAGAACTAGGTATGGCGAACCGAAACCAGTTGGCACGCCAAGTTTGTCTCGAAGAACAGCTGACACAAAAACTTGAGTTCCGAACGGAGATTGCACCAAGACCGCTGCTCTGGATCCTTCAGAGCTCAGCGAGAATCGCAACTTTTGGAAACCCATCATCCAGCCGGAGTTGAAAGCAATTTTCTCGCCCGTTAGCGAGGTAACCGCAACTTCCTGGCCAGCTCCCGAACCCGTGGTCCAGACGAATCCTTGACGGTCAAATAGCGGATGAAGCTGATTGGTGCGAGAGTCAATAACTAGTGATTTCGTGCCAACCGCACCCAGTCTGGCGATTGAGGTTCCGCTTTCGGAGTTCAGTGCCAACCAATTCTCGTCGGCACTCAGGGCAAAATCGGTGGCAGCGCTGTCTTGAATCAAACGTTTGGCGCCAATGATTGTGGTGCTCGTGGTGCTGGTTAGCTGCACAAGGTTGTCATCGATCAAAGCCACCGGCGAGAAAGAAATTTGCGAGGGAAGCACATTGGTCAAGTCGGCAATCTCTTGGGGAGTTCGTTCAATCGAAATGTTTACCCGAGATACGTTCGACAACTGCGAAAGCGTTTGGCGTAGTTGAACCTTAAAGTGCTGTCTGGCGATGGGACTGGCTGTGAGCGCCCGGTTCGTTAGGTCAACTGAGGCAACACCATTCACCACGGTGACCGAATCGGTGGCCAATTTGGTGCCCTTGGGAAGCGCCGACTGAACCGCGCCCTCTAGCCAGTCACTTGGGCCTTTGAGGAGAGCATTAACCAACCGGGTGCCGGTGGAGGCTCTTGAAGGGAACCAGCGCAGGTCAGGAACTAGATAGCGAAACTGATTGTCAAAGAAATACAGCGAATAGCTTCTAAAAATTACGTCGAAGACTGGCTTGATAATGACCGTGAGGTTCGGCGCCTCTGAAATGCGCCACTGGCCGTTTTCTTTGACGAATTTGAAATCGAGCAACCGACTGGCGCCGCCTTCCAAAGCCATGTATTGCCCATCGGCATTGACTTTGGCCATGGTCTCGATCGACACTTCGGCTAAGTCATTCGGGTAAATGGCAACTACTGGTTTGCCACGTTGAATCAGCACCTCTTCACTCGGGTTCCAGTTGGATTTGAAAGCTTCAGACAGGTAGTCGCGCGCAGTAGCGTAGTCGTTTTGAGGACCGGTGCCGGCGTTCAAGAAGCCGTTTAGAACATCAAGCTGGGTGTCGCCCTCTAGTGGCCCAACCGGAGAGTAGTAAAGGTAGTCGGTGGTCAAACCGCTTTCTAGGTTTGGCCCCGATTTGATGGCACCCGAGCGTGGCAGTTGAGCGCAACCCGCAGTTACTAGAACAAGGACGAGAACTAGGGCTAGGAAGGGCTTGAGTTTCACTTCTTTGCCTCCTTTGCGGTCTTTACGCCCTTGATGGGTGGCAGCGGCAGCGGGGAAGAATTGAAGATCACTCCACTGCGTCTAGGCAGAGTGAGCCTGAAGCAGGCGCCTTCGTCAGGTTTGGCCCACACTTGCAACCAGCCACCGTGAAGATTCGTATCTTCCAGTGAAATCGCCAGGCCGAGGCCAGTGCCGCCGGAGGTGCGCTTGCGGGCTGGGTCTGCTCTCCAGAAACGGTCGAAAACTCGATCCACTTCCGCGCGGGTCATGCCAATTCCTGAATCTGTAACGCTCACGGCAACGGCGTGCTCATCCATGCCCACCGCTACCCGAATTGGCTTACCCTCGCCGTGCTCGATTGCGTTGGCAAGAAGGTTTCTTAGAAGCCGCTCGATGCGACGTCCGTCAATCTCAGCATCGACCTCACCGCTCGGAATTTCGATTTCAATCTTCGAGCCTTTGCTCATAGCCAACGGTTCAATGCCAGCGATGGCCATGCCGACGATGCCGTTGAGGTCTTGAACCTCAAGCTCGGCATGAACTGCGCCTGCGTCGTATCGGGAGATTTCGAGGAGGTCGTTTAGCAGAACCTGAAAACGTTCAATCTGATCGTGCATGAGCTCCGCCGAGCGCTTTGCTGCTGGCTCGAGTTTGTCTCGATTGTTGAAGATAAGGTCGCCGGCAAGCTTGATGGTGGTTAGCGGCGTTCTCAACTCGTGGGACACATCCGAAACGAATCGCTGCTGCATTTTCGAAACGCTGGCCAGTTTTGTAATTTGCTGCTGCAGGGAATCGGCCATTTTATTAAAGGATCTGCCTAGTACCGCAATGACGTCTTCGCCCTTCTCGGGCAACCGCCGATCTAGGGCACCCTTGGCAATGTCTTCAGACACTGCCGCCGCCACTCGGACCGGCCGAACAATCCAGAGGGTGACAAAATAACTCACTCCACCGATCATGAGAAGCAAAATGCTGCCACCAAGAAGCAGCGTGCCCTGAACAAAGTCGAGGGTCTCCTGCTGACTACTGAGGTCAAAAACTAGATAGAGCTCATACTTGCCGGCCAACGGAATCTCGATTGGAGCGCCAACCACGATTCCCGGCTGAGAAACACCATCCACCGTTAGCGAAATTGATTGGTAGAGAAGTTTGCCGTTGGTTTTGCGAACACTGGTGCGAAGGTCGGCCGGGATAATCTCGGTGGCTAAGTCGGCAGAGATTGGGCTCTGCAAAATCTGTGCGGTGGATTGGCCAGGGCTGCGAAGAAGCGCAATTTGGCGGGTGTCGCTAGAACCTGAGGACTCTAGATTCGGGACCACAGAATTCATCAGTGTCTGGAGAGCAATTTCATCGGTGACGCTGGAAGCCGAGAAAGTGTTCTGAACTTCGACCACTGCTCGTTCAGATTCAGAGAGAACCTGCTCTAGTCGGGTGCTGAAGAGACCGTTGCCGATTGAGTAGGAAAGAAAGCCTCCGACAACCGCAAAAGCTACTCCGCTGATGACCACGGTACTGAAAACTGAACGCGCTTGAAGAGAGCGCCTAAACAAACCAAGCGCCCAATTGACGGCGCCCCTAAGTTTCACTTAAGCCTGGCCAGCCTTATATCCGATTCCGCGGACCGTAGTCACGATCTTCGGGTTATCTGGATCTTCTTCGATCTTGGAGCGCAAACGCTGAACGTGAACATTTACTAGACGGGTATCGGCTTTGTAGTGATAGCCCCAAACAGTTTCGAGAAGCATTTCTCGTGTGAAGACCTGCTTCGGCTTGTTCGCCAAAGTGAGCAAAAGGTTGAATTCGAGAGGGGTCAGCGACAGCTTGTCGGCGCCTCGACGAACTTCGTGACCGACAACATCGAGGGTTAGTGGGCCAATGGTCACGGTGTCTTCTGAGTTGCCACCCAGTGGTCTGAGGCGAGCGCGGATGCGAGCGGTAAGCACGCCTGGGTCAAATGGCTTGACCACGTAGTCGTCGGCACCCGCTTCGAGGCCTCGAACTACATCGTCGCTTTCGGTCTTTGCCGTCAGCATGATGATTGGTGTGCCAGATACCGCGCGAATCTCTCGGCAGACTTCAATGCCGTCTTTGCCCGGAAGCATGACATCAAGCAAAACTAGGTCTGGTTGGCTCGACTTGAATTTGTCGAGTGCACCAGAACCAGCATCGTGATACGAAACTTCGAAACCTTCAGATTCGAGAACGATGCCCACCATTTCGCGAAGCGCGTTGTCATCATCGATCACAAGAATCTTGTTGGACATGTTCCCCTGTTTCCGTTGGGCTTTTGAAATTTAAAGATTTACAGATTTAGAGCCTAGTAGCGGTAGTGATCCACCTTGAATGGTCCTTCGACTGAAACACCAATGTACCTCGCCTGCTCTGTGGTCAACTTTGTCAGTTCAACACCGAGTGCGTCAAGGTGCAAACGGGCAACCTTTTCGTCGAGGGTCTTTGGCAAGATGTGAACACCGAGCTCATAGTTGTCGCGCTTGGCATAGAGCTCAATCTGTGCCAATACCTGGTTGCTGAATGAGTTGCTCATCACAAAGCTTGGGTGGCCAGTTGCATTGCCAAGGTTCATCAATCGGCCTTCGCTCAAAATCAAGACTGAACGACCATTTGGCAAGCGCCATTCGTGAACCTGAGGCTTGATTTCAATCTTTTCAACACCTGGGATGCGGTTGATGCCAGCCATGTCAACTTCGTCATCGAAGTGACCAACGTTGGCAACGATGGCCTGGTGCTTCATCTGCAGAAGGTGCTCCGGCTTGATGATTGCGGTGTTACCTGTTGCAGTCACGAAGATGTCGATGTCTTGGATGACAGACTCTAGAGCTGCGACCTGGTATCCATCCATGGCCGCCTGAAGGGCACAGATTGGGTCGATCTCGCTGACGATAACGCGAGCACCCTGGCCGCGCATTGCCTCAGCAGAGCCCTTGCC
>JBEDKW010000031.1:0-6194 GCA_041171945.1 Actinomycetota bacterium | reverse complement strand
TGCCGTGGAAAACCTGATGGTTGCCTGTGGTGTCGCAATGATTTTGAGTGTTGGCGCGGCTGCGCTGTTGCCGGCCGGCCGCAAGGCTGCTGCCGCGGCGAAGCTTTTGGGCGCTGCTGCCTCAGAGTAAGACCAGCCCTAGTTAGCGAATTCGAGCAGGCCCGCCAGGCGGCTAACTGACTTCAAGTCTTCGATGTTGGTGAATCGGGTGCGCACCAGAGAAGGCGAATAAACCAGGTAGCTGTTGGTTTTTGCGCGCGAGAGTGCCACATTCAGGCGGTTTCGATCGAGTAGGAAATCGAGGCCCCGAGGTGCGTCTTCGGCGGTTGAGGCGGCCAAGCTGATGATCACAATCATGGCTTCACGACCCTGAAATTTATCGACTGTGCCAACTTGCACGGCTTCGAGGCCGGCGGCATCGAGGGCATCTCGAATTGAATCGACCTGAGCGTTATAGGGAGCACCCACCAAAATTTCATCAGCGGAGACTCTTGATAGGTGGGTCTTCACCATCGACATCACAACTTCGACTTCTTCAAGTGAGTGCGAAGAATTGCCGAAGTGTTCAACCGGCACGGCCGTAAACCCTGGTGTTACTCCGGCGATGCTTTGAGATGAGGCTTCGGGGTGAGAGCGCAAACGACCCTGATAGGCAAGCCAGGAAACTGGCTCGTTGACCTCTGGGTGCATTCGCCTTGTGACCTCAACAAAATAGCCGTGCTCAGGGTCAAGAATCTGTTGTTCACCCATGTAGTGACCTAGGGCAGAGTTGTCGACGCCGCCGGGGTGAAGAGCCTGAACCACTTGGGTGAGTTGCTGTGGGTCGCCTAGTAGAACGATGTTCTTGGCATTGTGCCCGACAGCGATGGCATCGACGAGCGAAAACTGAGCGGCTTCATCGATGAAAATGTAGTCGAAGGTTTGCTCTAGCAAGGCCTGAGAGGTGAAGTGCCAGGAGGTGCCACCAATGACGTGCCCCTCATTAGAGATGCCGAGGCGCCAAGAACCCAGGGCAGCGTTGTCGCGAGGGGTGGCCCAAGGCTGAATCGTCTTGTCGTTGGTGCCATTGCGCTTAGCCATCGAAGTTGCCGGCACCCCGGCGCCTAGGCAGGCCTGCAGCAAATTCTGAATGGCTGAATGCGAGTTGGCGGCAACAGCCACTGATTTGCCCTGTTTTATTAGGTGAGCGATAGCGTGTGAGGCTAGGTAGGTTTTGCCAGAGCCTGGTGGGCCCTGAACCGCAAGAACAGAGTGGTCGAGAAGCTCAATGGCCTCGATGACGGCTGGCAAATAGTTGCTTGGATCGGCGATTGGCAGGGCTTTGCCGCCTAAAAGGCGCGGTTTTCTGCGCATCAGGAGGTCTAGGGTTGGGTGGCCGGTAGGTGCCTCCGCGGTTGGCGAACCCCAGCGCTCAGTGGCTTGCTTCACCCAGTCGCCGACAACCTTGGGTTTATCGGCTAGCGGAATCCATCCGTTTTCGAAAATTGCGTTTGGGGCATAGAGAGAGGTACCAGCGGTTGCGTCGCGGCGAAAAACGAGTTCATCTCCGTGAACCGAGACAACCTCGCCATATTCGGTGTCTTGTTGGTTGGCACCCAAATTGAATCGAACGAAGATCTTTTGGCCGGCCTTCAAAAAGTTGGTTTGACCAGGCTGCAGGTGGTAACTGTATTGGAGCTTGATTTTGCTTCGAGGCTCGACGCCCAAGAAATTGACTAGGTCGCTGGTCTGTTGGCAGCCTTCAACCACCAGTGCCTTGCGCTCGCGATGCAGGGCATCGTCGGTGGCATCTTTGCGCAACCGCCAATCGCGCCACTGAATAACTTCTTCGCGGTTGTAGTAAAGCATTGAGTGAGTGAGGGCAAGCCAAATGCGGGCTCGATAATCGGCGTCTTCGTTTAGACCCCAAGGCCAATCAGAGACAGCAAGTTTTAGTTGTTCGGTCTCGTGATTCAGGCGCTCAAGTTCTAACTCGGCCTTATTTGCCCGGCGGGCTTCGGGGGAGTCATCGCGGTGAGAAGTCTGGGACTTCTCAAATGCTTTTTTTGCGTCTACCGCCCCACGAAACTCGGCGTATTTGGAGTGAGCCCCGGGCATGCCGGAAAGCCAGTTATAAAGAGCCCAAGTGGAGACGCAGTCGTCTTCGTTGTAGACCCCGATGGTGTCTCGAATTAGTTCTGCGGCCGCTGGATCGGTTGCCACTATTTGGCGATAGGAATCGTATTCTTCGATGCTGGAGCCGGCATCGACCACAGTGCTCTTGCGTGCGAAGTCGTAGAAGACCTCAAGCTTTTTGATGGAGTAGCTCGGTTGGCTAACCATGATGGAGCCCTTGACCACTTTGTATAGGTCGATGAGTTTGTCTTCGTTAATTAGCCAAGCAACCTCGGCCTCCATGGTGCCGTGGCGAGCAGAAAGTTTGGTTAGCGCCGAAACCTCATAGGGGGCGTAGTGATAAATGTGGGCGGCTGGATTGGCCTGCATTTGGGCGTAGGCAAACGAAACGAAACCCTCGAAGGCGAGACGTTCTTGGAATCGGTCGTGGGCCCACCACTCGTGAAATTCTGTCTCTCTCGCACCTTCGGCCACCGTTACTGCGCCAAATAGGTACTCGAGACCACCACGTTCTTCAAAGTATGGAAAGCCTTCCATGTCGAAAAACATGTCGGCGGGAGAGGAGGGTGGAAGCACACCAATTTCTGGGTCTTCAAGAATTGTGAAGCTGTGCATCGAGGTTTGTTTGAAACTCGTTTGCAACTTAGCTTGGTTCCGAAGTTTGTCGAAGGTTGCTGGCACGAAATCTGCTGGGCGCATTTGATCGGTTGCCTCGGCCAGTTGACCCATGGTTGAGATGCCGGCTTTGCGCAGCTTTTCGATTTGGCTCTTGTTGATGTTGGCAACTTGCACCAGGTGGTCAACTTTGACTCGATCTGAGTCGCACAGAGCCGGATATTCGCAAACCTTGCAGCTGTCGCTGGTTTCGCAGTGGAGCGAAAGGTTCTTGAGCTCGTAAGCCGCGGTGCTGCCCCCCTGGGAGAGTGCTTCGAATGCAGACAGCAAGTAGGAGCGGGCCTGACGCATGGCCGGCACAATTTCACCCTCTTCGAAGGTGACCAGTTTGCGACTGCCCAGAATTAGCCCGTGACGCGCTTCTGCCTTGAGGCCAACCGCTTCGAGTGCATCAACATAAAGAGCAACCTGAAGAAGGTATTGAGGCTTAGCGGTGCTCGCCAATTTGGCATCCCAGGCGATGTAGCCTTTTGCGCCGGCCCGGTCAGGGGCGGCTTCGGCTCGTAGTAGACCATTTACAAAAACTAGATCGTAGTCGGCGCGAACCAAGAAATCTGGGCGGCCAGAAAACTCAGAGACCGCCACCTGCTGACGAAGCGCACCCTGATAGATAACCGGCACACCTTGCTGCATGAGTGTGATGGTCTCGCTCCATGGGTCTTTGCCTTCGGGGCGTTGAAAATCTGCTGGCGCAAGAGACTCGCGGAGCTCGGCTTCTAGGTCGCTTTCAAACTTGTTGCCATAGGTAACCGGAAGACCTTTAACCTCGGTTTCAAAGGCGACAACTAGCTCGCTAACCCCTGGCATTTCGAGTTCGCGGGCAATAGCCAGGTTGATGCAGTGGTTGCAACTGGCAGCGCGCATTAGATCGCGGGTGTTGTAAACCCAGAGGTCTTCGTTAAGTTTTTTCATGTCTCGCCATTCTTTCACCAGGGTCTGACATTTTGACCCTAACTAAGGAACGGCTTTGAAACGTAGCCGCTACAGAGTGGCTAGAACCGCATTCAAATCATCCAGTGTCGGCGGCTCTGCGCCGGCTCGCTCACAGGCAATTGAGGCGGCAACGCCGGCCACTCGAACAAATTCACTGAGCACATCAGCCGACAGGTTAGACAGGCGATCGAACGGGTCAGTGCCCAAGGCGTCGATGTCTGATAGCTGGCCAAGCAAGTTGGCGCAGAAGGTATCGCCGGCGCCGACGGTGTCGACCACGTTGATTTTGCGAGAAGGCACATCGAGGCGCACTCGAATCTCACCAGCACCTAGGCGATAAATCGAGACGCCCTCGCTGCCGCGGGTGACAAATACGTGACGACCCGTGTCACCAATCCACTGCCAAACAATCTCATCGATGTCGGCTCCGGCTTCGAGGCTGTAGAGCCACTCGATGTCTTCATCCGAGGCCTTAATAATGTGGGACATCTGGTTGACGCGCTCAACGCGAACGCGCTCTTCTTCGGCCTTGAAACCCAAGGCTGGGCGCATGTTAATGTCGTGGCTGATGGTCACCGATTTTTGATCGAAGTGAGCCTTGGCCCACTCTTCAATAACCGCGTTGCCAGGGGCCATGGCCATAGTTAGGCAGCCAAATTGAATAGCGGTGGCGTGCATGTTTTCAAGATCAACGTCGGTAGGCAGCTCTTCTTTGGTCCAGCCCCAGTCGGCCGTGCCGTTTACGTAGAACGCATAAGAAGGCACACCCTGCGAATCGATTGAAACAACAGCCAGTGTGCTCAGTTCTGAGGCGCTAACCGCGTGCTCGAGGCCAACACCATTGGTTTCAAGGCGTTCACGGATGATCTTGCCGAAGCGGTCGTTAGCGATGCGAGCCAAGAACTGCTGCTTAGTGCCTCGACGTGCCAAGGCAATCGAGACGTTTGCGTTTGCGCCTCCGACGATGGCGTTGAATGCGCCCGCCTGGTATCGATTTTCAATTAGGTCAATAAGGGCTTCGCCAATAACAAGAATCATCGGTTTCTTTCTGCGTCGAGTTCGGGGTACATCACAAGATTAGCGACCGAGCCACGGGCTATTAGTTCGGTAGGCAAGACTATCTTTTCTTTAGTCAAGCTTGGGTCCATCATTTCGGCAATCAGTTTTTCAACTGCGATGAGACCCAGTTCTTCAACGGGGCGGGCAACTACGGTGATGCCCGGTGTCATGGCAACGAGCCACTGTGAATCATCGATGGTGACCAGAGAAATGTCTTTGCCAATCACCAACTGACGATTGCCGGCCACCTTTAAAACTGCCAAGGCCATGTCATTGTTTGAGGTGAAGATGACCGTTGGTGGCTTTGGTGAATCAAGAAGCAAAGCAACTGCTGCCTCTGAGTGCCTAGGGTCGTCCTCGGTGAACACCCAAGACTGTTGCTTGGGCTTAACTCCGCAATCCGCAGCTCCATTGAGGAATCCGTTGATTCGTTCTTCAATAGAAGAGATCAGAACAGCAGGACGCTCGGTTGTGGTTCCCGTAATTCCCGCGGCAGCGATGAGAAACCCGAGTCTGGTGTGGCCAAGGGCAACCACGTTTCGCACGGCTTCTTCGGTTCCGCTGAAGTCATCGGTGGTAACCGAGGTTGCATTTATACCACTGAGCGTGCGGTCGATTAGGACCACTGGCTTGGTGCCCAAGTGCCCAGGCAACAGGTGGTCGTGAACCACTGCGGTTGAAGGAACCACAATCAAACCGTCGACCTGCTTCTCGAGCAGAACCTCAACCGCGAGTCTTTCGGCTGCGATGTCTTCATCGGTGTTGGTGATTAGAACTTGGTAGCCACGAGCCTTTGCCGAGTCAACGATGGCCTTGGTGGCGCGATCGAAAAATGCGTTGGTGAAGTCGGCAATGATGACCAGGCCGATGGTTTTTGTTTTGCCGGCGCGCATGGCGCGGGCTATTTCATTGGGCCGATAGCCGAGCTCTTCGGCAGCTAAACGAACAGCAGCGGCAGTCTCTTCAGAGATTCGTCCGTATCCGCCCATGGCCCTTGAGGCCGTTGCACGAGATACTCCGGCGCGCTCAGCAACATCGATGATTGTTGGCGCGGAAGACTTGGGAATGTTCACTTGTCTATCCAACTCCCTAAACCTGTCTAAAGAATTAATGTGACACAACTGTTATGCCTACGACTTGCGTTCAATCCAATTCGCCTGAAATGATAGTATCAAGATTTGTGAGAACGTTCTCGCAAATCTCTCACAAACACTAACTAGGAGACACTAATGAAGCGTTCGTCAAAAACCCTCGCATCACTAGGTGCACTTGCCGTTCTCGCACTATCAGTTGCTGGCTGTGCGCCAGCGGCCGAAGAGACCGCAGCACCAGAAGAAGAAATCACAATCGCATTCGTAATGGGTGCAGAGTCTGACCCATTCTTCCAGGCCATGAAGCTTGGCGCTGAAGAA
>JBEDKW010000030.1:0-6232 GCA_041171945.1 Actinomycetota bacterium | reverse complement strand
TGAGGTGCTCAAATGGAAGTTAAAGCCCTATGTGAGCGTCAGAACGACGGCTGGCTCGTGGCCGTGCCCGAGCTCGACAACTTCAGAATGACCTCAAAGCGCCTCGATAAGGCCACGGAGCAAATCAAACTGCTTGCCGCCAGGCTAACCGGCACCGAAAAGTGCAAAATCGTAGTGAAGGTTGAAGCTGTGATGCCAGGCATCATTTGCGACATCGAGTCGGCTCAGCAAAAAATGCAGTTAGCCAGTCGCCTTCAAGAGGAGGCCTCGGCCGAGATTCGCAACGTGGTGGGTCGCATGCGCGACGAGGGCCTAACCATGCGAGACATCGCAGTGCTACTAGGAGTTACACCGCAACGGGTCGCTCAGTTAGCGCCCTGCAATGAAGACGCGCAAAGCGCCTAAGCTTTCCAGACTCGCAAGCGCCAGCCCTGCAGCATTGCGAGAATTCGCAGACCAATAATCACGGTTGAGCCAATTGCCACCGCAGACCAATCTTCGAAGCCCAGGGCATTGAGCCCAACAACAACCCAACCCCCGAGAAACGCCAACACCGCGTAGGGCTGGTGGTCATTGAAGGCCCGCGGAATTTCGTTGACCACAACGTCTCTCAAAACCCCGCCAAACACTGCGGTGATAACGCCCATCACAACTGCGATGAGCATCGGCGCATCGCTATTGAGGGCAATTTGGGTTCCGCCGGCTGCAAAAACACCAAGACCGAGAGCATCGGGCCACTGCATCAAGCGTTCCGTGACTTCAAGGTGTGCGCGCCGAACGAATGTCAGAATCAGAACACAGCCGATTAGAGTCACCCAAATTGCTATCTCGTTTTGCACCCAAAAGAATGGACGTCGATCAAGCAAAATGTCGCGAAGCGTTCCGCCACCAAAAGCGGCAAGCGCTGCGACCATGACCATTCCGACGATGTCGAACCTTTTGCGTGCAGCTTCAAGCAAGCCCGATAGTGCGAATGCCAGGCTGCCGAGAATTTCAAGTGCAATGGTTCCGTTTTGAACTAGCCATTCGGCTATCTGTGTTTGGGGCATGATTCAATCTTGCCCGACGTGGTTCAGGGTAAAGGACAAAAACGCTGAAGTTTAGAAACCGCGACCTCGCATGCGCTTTATTTCGTCATCGATTTCTGACTCGCTGATTCGTCCGCGGAATGGACTCAGATAAGCGTCCATGAATGCGGCAACCACACCGATTCCCATGCCGAACATGACCCAAGCTGGCCAAAAGTTAGCAGTTGGGCCGTTGATCCACCAAACAACTGTTAGACCGGCATTCACTAGAACCGTGACGAATAAGAACTGCCAGGCATCTCGCTTCTTTTTGATGGATTTTTTGGCGAACTCTCGAAGCTCCGCTTCATTTGCTAGGTTTTTGTCTTCCATGTTTTGACTCTAGCTTTAGCCGCTAATACGGGCCAGCTAAAAGCCGGCCTGAAAATGACTAAAAAAAATAACCCCTGATTGCTCAGGGGCTATTTTCAAATACGGGATGGTGGAGATGGGGGGAATTGAACCCCCGTCCACTGCAGAGTTCATGACTCTTCTACGGGTGTAGCTTCAGTTCGTTCTACTTGGCCCCGGTCATAGCTTGAAGCAACCTAACCGACAGGCCCAGCCAAAGTTAAAGTCCCGCGTAGCCCTAAGACACAACTACGAAGCAAGATTTCTAAATGACGCCAAAACCCAGCACGAAATCACAACTGGTTTGACGGACCTCGAAGCTAGCTTATGCGGCTAGGGCGAAGTCGGCGCGATTTGATTTAGCACCTATAGTTTGCCGCGGACGTTTACGAGATAACGCGACATTCTCGACCCGCTTCATTCACTTGCACATGCAATGTCGAAACCGATCATCCCCATATTTAATTGTTATCACCCGATCAGCCAAGACCTAAACGTTTGGGAAAAGGCTTTTCGGAGGATGTTTCAAGGATAAGCCACACCGCTGACAATGAAAAGCCCTGAGCTCTGTGAACTTGCTGTGAAGCGGAGATCGGTCAAAACCTACTCGGCTACCACTCTTTGCCCTTGGTGGAAATAGCGCGTGCAGTCTCGCGCTTGTCTTGCTGCTCTTTCAAAGTTTGACGCTTGTCGTATTCTTTCTTGCCCTTGGCAAGTGCAATTTCAACCTTGGCGCGGCCGTCCTTGAAATAAATAGATAGCGGAACAAGCGTGTAGCCAGACTCTTTAATCTTGCCGATGAGCTTATAAATTTCGTGACCGTTGAGCAGCAACTTGCGGCGACGTCGCGCTGGTCGATTGTTCCAGGTGGCCTGGGTGTACTCGGGGATGTGCACGTTTTCGAGCCAGATTTCGCCGTTCTCGATGGAGGCAAAGCCGTCAATCAATGAGGCGCGGCCGGCGCGAAGTGACTTTACCTCTGGCCCACTGAGCACCATTCCGGCTTCGTAAACATCTTCAATATGGTAGTCGTGGCGAGCCTTGCGGTTGCTGGCAACCACTTTCTGACCACGTTCTCTAGGCATAGGTTCTATATTCGCAGGTATCTGCGAATAGCGAGACCAGATGCCAACGCTGCAAGCAGAATTCCGGCGCCGATTAGAAGCGGCACAACCAACAAACCATCGGCGAGACCGACAAAACTCGTGAACGGCAAGCGCTCAGCGAGATAGCCCTGCACAAAGAACTGCACAATCGAAAGCACTGCTCCCCCGGCAAGAATCGAGCCAATTGTTGCTGCCACGATTCCTTCAAGGATGAAGGGCGCCTGAATGTAGAAGTTGCTGGCGCCCACCAAACGCATGATGCCGAGTTCTCTTCTTCGACTAAATGCACTCAATCGAATAGTGGTGGCGATTAGTAGAGCGGCCGAGACAAGCATCAGTGCAGCCACACCGATGGCGGCAATCGAGGCGGCGTTCAAGATACTAAAGATTTGATCGAGATAGCTTCTTTGATCGCGAACTTCTTCGACACCAGAAACCCCGCTAAAACTCTCGGTGATGATTTGGCTTTGACTCGCGTCTTTGAGGTTGATCCAAAATGTTTCGTTCAACTGGTCTGCAGTCACATATTTAGCGACAGCGTTGTCTTTGAACTGCTCTTGAAATGTGCCAAAAGCTTGCTCGTGATCCTCGAAATAATGCTTATCGATGTAAGTGGCGAGGGTTGGCGAGTTGAGCTTTTCGCGAACTGCCTGCTTTTGCTCTTCGGTGGCCTCACCCTGGGCGCAAACATCACTCGGCGACACATCAGTGCACATGTAAACCGCAACCTGAGCGCGGTCGTACCAATAGTTTTTCATCTGGCCGATTTGCAGTTGCAGAAGCGATGCGGTGCCGACGAAGGTGAGTGAAATAAATGTCACTAATACGACCGAAACCACCATCGAAAGATTTCGGCGAAGGCCTTGGGCCATTTCTTGAAAAAGGAATTTCATTAGTAGGTGCCACCAATTTCGTCGCGCACAATTTCACCGGATTTAAGCTCAACAACACGCTTTTTGAGTCGGTCAACGATGCCGCGGTCGTGGGTGGCCATGATCACAGTGGTTCCGGCTAGGTTGATGCGCTCAATCAGAGCCATGATCTCTTGTGAGGTATTTGGGTCGAGGTTTCCGGTCGGTTCATCGGCCAGGAGAAGCGCAGGTTTGTTGACAATGGCGCGGGCCAAGGCAACTCGCTGTTGCTCACCACCTGAAAGTTCGGTCGGCAGGCGATCCGCCTTGCCATCAAGACCGACCAGTCTCAGGACATCTGGCACTGCTTCTTGGATGAAACCTTTAGATTTGCCAATAACTTCAAGGCTGAACGCAACGTTTTGGGCGACGGTTTTGTTTGGCAGAAGCCTAAAATCTTGAAAAACTACGCCTAACTTGCGGCGAAAAAATGGAACTCGACGGCTTGGAATTCCAACTAGGTTTTCACCCAGAACGTGGACCGAACCGGAGGTTGGAACATCTTCGCGAAGCATCAAGCGCATCAGCGAGGACTTGCCTGAACCAGAGGCACCCACCAGAAAAACGAAATCGCCCTTTTCAACCTCGAGCGAGACATTGTTGAGAGCCGGGCGGGCGGTGCCACGGTATTGCTTGGTGACGTTTTCGATGCGAATCATGATGAGTCAACCCTAAGTTGAGCGCCTTGGTGTTGGGCTGAGGCTGAGGCTCGTGTCAGCTATTGAGCGTTGGCCTGCGATTGCTTGCGCCAGCGAATTCCGGCTGCGATAAAGCCATCGAGGTCGCCATCAAAAACCGATGAGGGGTTGTTTTGCTCGTGGTTGGTTCTTAGATCTTTGACCATTTGATATGGCGCGAGCACGTATGAACGCATCTGCTCACCCCAACTGGCCTTTACATCTCCAGCAAGCTGCTTTTTCGTGGCGTCTTCTTCGCGGCGGCGAATTTCGAGCAATCGCGACTGCAAAACTCGAAGCGCCGAAGCCTTGTTTTGAATCTGACTCTTCTCGTTCTGGCAGCTCACAACTGTTCCAGTTGGAATGTGGGTGATTCGCACAGCCGAGTCGGTGGTGTTCACGCTTTGCCCACCCGGGCCAGAGGAACGAAAGACATCCACTCGGATTTCACTCTCGGGAATTTCGATCGCATCGGTTTGTTCAATCAGAGGCACAATTTCCACTGCGGCAAAAGATGTCTGGCGCTTGCCGGCGGCTCCGAACGGGCTCATGCGAACCAATCGGTGAGTTCCCGCTTCAACTGAAAGTGTTCCAAAGGCAAAGGGTGCGTCTACTTCAAAAGTGGCCGATTTGATTCCGGCACCCTCAGCAAAAGATGTGTCGAGAACGGAAACGGGCATCTTGTGACGCTCTGCATAACGCAAGTACATGCGCATCAGCATCTCTGCAAAATCTGTGGCGTCATCGCCGCCGGCACCGGAGCGAATCGTGATTACGGCAGCTCGAGAGTCATACTCGCCGTTCAACAAAGTCTGAATTTCAAGTTCCGAGATCAAAGTCTGCAGGCTGACTAGCTCAGATTTTGCCTCCGCCTGAACACTTGAGTCTCCCTCGGCATTGGCCATCTCAACCAGAACCTCTAGGTCGTCTAGTCGCGATTGCACTGACTCAAGTTTGGTTAGCATTGCCTGCTTGTGCGAAAGGCTGCTGGTCACCCGCTGCGCCCTTGCCGTGTCATCCCAGATGTTTGGATCGCCGGCCTGAGTTTTGAGTTCGGCCACCTCGGAAATCAACTTAGGAACGTCGACCACCACGCGGATGTCTCCGAAAGTGGCTCGAAGATTGCGGATTTCTGGGGAAAGGTCGATGTCTGCCATGGCTTGTCTAGTTTAGACACCGTTCTGAACTGGTTCCCATAGGCGCATAATTGACAGGTGCCGAAGACCCCAAAACCAGCCTCGCAGAAACCCTACGAAATCAAGAAATTGATTGTTCCGGTTTACCTGCCTTCACTGCTGTTTTCGACCGGTGAAGCGGGGCTAATTCCAATCATCCCGGCTAGCGCACAGGCCCTTGGAGCCGACCTGCCAACTGCTGGCCTAATTGCTGGTCTCGTGATGATTGGCACACTAATTGCCGACCTGCCAGCAGCAAGACTGGTTGACTACCTCGGCGAACGCAGATCAATGATTGCCGCCGCAACGACTGCAGCTCTTGGAATCCTTTTTTCCGTCTTCGCAACCAACATTTTCATGCTCGGGTTCGGAATCTTGATTATTGGAATGACGGCCGCCGTTTTTGCTTTGGCCCGCCACTCTTACATTGCGGAGCACGTTCCATTCAGCCCCCGAGCTCGGTCCTTGGCAATTCTTGGCGGCATGTTTCGCGGTGGAAACTTTTTGGGGCCGCTAATCGGCGCCGGAATTATCACGCTCTTCGGAATTCAAAGCATTTACTGGTTGGCAGTGGTGTTCTGCGGCTTGGCCGGGTTGATCCTGCTAGCCACCAAACCTGAGTCGATGCTGAACACTCCATCACACTCAAAAGGCGGAACTTGGCGAGTCGCCAAAGCTGAGAAGAGCAAATTGCTCACCATTGGCTTGGCCTCCGCAATTCTCGGTGCCGTTAGAACCACAAGAATTATTGGTTTACCTCTATGGGCGCTTTACATCGGGCTAGATCCAGCGCTAGCCGCCCTGTACATCGGTCTCGCCGGGGCACTCGATTTTGCACTCTTCTACACATCGGGTCAGGTCATGGATAAATTCGGGCGGAGATTCGCCGCGGTGCCAACGCTGGTTGGAATGGGGCTTACTCACATGCTGGTGGGTTTTGCCACC
>JBEDKW010000029.1:0-6337 GCA_041171945.1 Actinomycetota bacterium | reverse complement strand
GAACCTCGATGGGCTCAGCGCCGTCTATCGGTGTGTAAACGTTTTGGAGGACGTATTCCACCAACTCCGGAAGGTCACGCTCGAGTTCTTTATCGACTACCCAGCCTCGAACTCCTCGAATTCGGCCGCCTCTAACAATGAACTGCGAGACAGCTGCAGCGAGCTCGTCGTCGGCGATTCCGAATAGGTCGGCGTCCGTCTGGTCGCTGAAGACCACGGTGCTTTTTTCTAGAACTCTCTCGAGTGCGCCAACATCATCGCGAAGTCTTCCGGCTAGTTCATAAAGCTGATTCTCAGAGGCCTCATACATGCGCTGCCTCAGAACTTCAACGTGTTTGGTGTCTCCCCCCGACATGAAATCAACGAACTGTTTGGCAATTTCTTTGTGCTCGGTCGAGCTCACTCTGCCCACGCACGGCGCCGCACATTTTCCGATGTCACCCAATAGGCATGCTCTGCCAGATGATTGGGCGCTCTGAAAAACACCTTTGCTACAGCTTCGAACTGGATAGACCTTGAGTAATGTGTCGATGGTTTCGCGAACCGCCCAAGCCTGGGTGTACGGTCCGAAAAAACGAACCCCCTTTAGTTCACGATTTCTGGTTATGAACACCCGCGGATAGGCCTCGCCGGTTGAAATCGCTAGATATGGGTAGGACTTGTCATCCTTGAATCGAACGTTGAATGGTGGGTCAAATTCTTTGATCCAGGTGAATTCAAGTTGAAGTGCTTCATACTCAGTTTTTACGATGGTCCACTGCACATCAACTGCGGAGGTAACCATTCTTCGGGTGCGCTCATGCAAGCTGTCGAGCGGGCCAAAATAGTTGCTGAGTCTGGCTCTTAGATTCTTGGCTTTGCCAACGTAAAGCACTCGCCCGTTCGCGTCAAACCAGCGGTAAACCCCCGGTTGAGTTGGGATCTCCCCCGTCTTTGGTCTAAACGAGAGCTCGCTGGCCATTAGCTAAGTATTTCCTTTAGGAACCCGCCGGTGAAGCTCTTTGGGTTGCCTGCAACTTGCTCTGGGGTGCCAATCGCCACCACTTCGCCACCGCGCGAGCCACCCTCTGGGCCCATGTCAATGATCCAGTCGGCGCACTTAATGACATCTAGATTGTGCTCAATCACCAATACGGTGTTGCCTTTGTCGACGAGGCCGTTGAGAACCAAAAGAAGTTTGCGCACGTCTTCGAAGTGCAGCCCGGTAGTTGGCTCGTCGAGAACATAAATGCTGCGACCGTATGAGCGGCGCTGCAACTCGGTTGCTAACTTCACGCGCTGAGCCTCACCACCCGACAGTGTTGTGGCGCTCTGACCTAGACGCACATAGCCCAAACCAACCTCAACCAAGGTGACTAGGTATCGGGCAATTGAAGTTATCGCGGCAAAGAACTCGGCGGCCTCGGCGATTGGCATGTCCAGCACTTCGGCGATGTTTTTGCCCTTGTACTTAACCTGCAGGGTTTCGCGGTTGTAGCGCTGGCCGTGACACACTTCGCAGGCCACGTAAACGTCTGGCAAGAAGTTCATCTCAATCTTCAGCGTGCCATCGCCCGAGCAAGACTCACAGCGGCCACCCTTTACATTGAAAGAGAATCGGCCCTGCTGGTAACCGCGAGCCTTCGACTCTTGGGTGTCGGCAAACAGTTTTCTAACGTGATCGAAGACGCCGGTATAGGTTGCCGGGTTTGATCTAGGGGTTCGCCCGATTGGGTTTTGGTCCACGTGAACAACTTTGTCGAGTTGGTCGAGGCCTTCGATTCTGGTGTGCCTTCCGGCCACTCCTTTGGCGCCGTTGAGCGCATTCGCTAAGACTTCATAGAGAACGTCGTTAACCAATGATGATTTGCCTGAGCCGCTCACGCCGGTGATGGCTGTGAGTGTGCCAAGTGGAAACTCAACGTCGACCATCTTTAGGTTGTTCTCGCGTGCGCCAACAACCTTGATGGTGCGGTCTTTGTCAATCTTCCGACGTTTGGCCGGCATCTCAATTTTTTCGCGGCCCGAAAGAAAGGCACCGGTGACTGAGTTGGGGTTCTTCAGAAGATTTTCGTAAGAACCGCTGTGAACGACCTCACCACCATTAACTCCGGCACCCGGACCAATGTCGACAACCCAGTCGGAGGCCTTAATGGTGTCTTCGTCATGCTCGACCACAATCAAGGTGTTGCCGAGGTCACGGAGCTTCAGAAGGGTGTCGATTAGACGACGGTTGTCGCGTTGGTGCAAACCAATGCTCGGCTCATCGAGAACATAGAGAACGCCGGTTAGGCCGGAACCGATCTGGGTGGCTAGACGAATGCGTTGAGCCTCGCCACCGGATAGCGTTGCTGCCGCTCTCTCGAGGCTTAGGTAGTCGAGGCCGACATCCATGAGGAAATCTAGGCGGGCACGAATTTCGCGAAGCACCTGCGCAGCGATCTTTACGTCACGCTCAGCAAGGTGAATGTTCTCGAAGAACTTAACGGCATCGCCAAGGCTCAGAGCGGCTACTTCGGCAATCGAGCGGTCATCAACCTTGACCGCCAAAACCTCGGGGCGAAGTCTTGCGCCACCACAGGCTGGGCAAGGAATTTCACGGAGGAAGCCCGACCACTTTGCTCGAGCGTAGTCATTCTCTGACTCAAGGTATTTGCGTTCGATGTAATTTAGGACGCCTTCAAAACCGGTTGTGTAGCGAAGTTCCCGACCAAAGCGGTTCTTCCACTTGACCTGAACATCAAAGTTGTTGCCTTGCAGAACGGCAAGCTGAGTCTCTTCACCGAGCTGATTCCAAGGAGTGTCTAGAGAGAATTCAAGGTCATCGGAAAGACCTTCTAGCATTCTCGAGAAGTAGTGGAATAGCCCTTTGCCCTGAGTTGACCAAGGCAAAATGACACCGTCGTTGATGCTGGCATCCGGGTCACCGATTACTAGGTCGGCGTCTACGGCTTGTTTCACTCCCAGCCCAGAGCAAGTTGGGCAGGCGCCAAAGGGTGCGTTGAAAGAGAATGTGCGCGGTTCTATTTCAGTCAGGCTGAGCGGGTGCTCGTTTGGACAAGACATCTTTTCGCTGAAAACACGAGTCTTGTTTGGGCCATCTTTTTCATCGACCAGGTCGAGCAAAATGCGTCCGCCGGCCAACTTGAGCGCTGTCTCAACCGAGTCGGCGAGACGGCCAATGATGTCAGCCTTATTTACCAGGCGGTCTACGACAACCGAGATGTCGTGCTTAAGCGTTTTCTTTAGCGGCTTGGCCTCGGCCAGTTGAACCACTTCCCCATCGACCACGGCGCGCGCGTAACCTTGGGAGTTTAGGTCGCGGAAAAGGTCGACAAACTCGCCCTTCTTTTGATCCACGATCTGCGCCAAAATCTGAAAGCGAGTTCCCTCGGGAAGCTCGAGTATCTGGTCAACGATTTGCTGCGGAGTTTGCTTCACGATTTTTTCGCCACATTCGGCGCAGTATGGAATTCCTACGCGAGCCCAAAGAAGGCGCAAATAATCATGGATTTCAGTGATGGTTCCCACTGTCGAGCGTGGGTTTCGGTTGGTTGACTTTTGGTCAATTGAAACGGCGGGGCTTAGGCCCTCGATGAAGTCGACGTCTGGGCGGTCCACTTGCCCAAGAAACTGACGAGCGTAGGCAGAAAGAGACTCAACATAACGGCGCTGACCCTCGGCAAAAATCGTGTCAAAAGCGAGTGAAGACTTTCCGGAGCCGCTGAGCCCGGTGAAAACCACCATGGAATCGCGCGGAATCTCGAGGTAAAGATTCTTCAGGTTGTGAACGCGCGCGCCCTTAACGATCAACTTGTTGTCGTGAGGAACCGGGCTTATTTGCACCATTTATTTTATGTCTTTCTGGTCGGACGCCTAAGCGTGGCCGGCCTTCTCCATCTGACGAAGCTCATGCTTCAACTCAGAAATCTCATCGCGCAACCGACCGGCAAGCTCAAACTTCAGCTCTCGGGCGGCTGCTTTCATCTGTTCGTCTAGATCAACCACAATCGAAAGAATCTCGTTGTAGGCCATACCAGCGATGCCCTTGCGGCCCTTGAGTGGAATGATCGCCTTGCCGTCTCGGCCACGTTTCTTATCGGCCCGCTCCAACAGTTCAGCGGTGTCTTGCTCTTCACGAAGTATCTGATCGGTGATGTCGGCAATCTTCTTGCGAAGTGGTTGCGGGTCAACGCCCTTTTCAAGGTTGTAGGCCACTTGCTTCTCACGGCGGCGGTTAGTTTCGTCGATTGCTCGGCGCATCGAGTCGGTGATTTTGTCGGCATACATGTGCACTTGGCCATTGATGTTTCGAGCAGCACGGCCGATGGTCTGAACCAGTGAGGTGGTGGAGCGCAGGAAACCCTCTTTATCGGCGTCAAGAATTGCGACCAGGGATACCTCAGGAAGGTCTAGACCCTCGCGAAGGAGATTGATTCCGACGAGCACGTCGTAGACGCCGCTTCTAAGCTCACGCAGAAGTTCGACTCGGCGAAGGGTG
This sequence comes from Actinomycetota bacterium, assembly GCA_041171945.1. Classification (GTDB taxonomy): domain Bacteria; phylum Actinomycetota; class Actinomycetes; order Actinomycetales; family Microbacteriaceae; genus Rhodoluna. The sequence continues at coordinate 1,857 of JBEDKW010000029.1, read as the reverse complement.
TCCACATCGGAGTGCAGATAGCGAACTCGCACGCCGGCTTCGGTTAGAAAATCGGTCAGCTCCTCAGACATTTTCTTTGTCAGAGTTGTAACCAGCACTCGCTCATCGCGAGCTGCGCGAACGCGAATTTCTTCAAGCAGGTCATCGATCTGACCCTTGCTCGGCTTAATCACAATCTCTGGGTCTACGAGGCCGGTTGGGCGAATAATCTGCTCAACTATGCCGGCATTGAGGTTCATTTCATATTTGCCCGGGGTTGCCGAAAGATAAACGGTTTGGCCAACGCGATCTAGAAATTCGGTCCACTTAAGCGGTCTGTTGTCCATTGCCGATGGCAGTCTAAATCCGTGCTCGACGAGGGTTCTTTTTCTGCTTGAATCGCCTTCAAACATCGCGCCGATTTGTGGCACAGTTGCGTGGGATTCGTCAATGACGGTTAGAAAGTCCTCGGGAAAATAGTCGAGTAGGCAACTGCCGGCAGAACCCGGCGCCCGACCATCGATGTGACGCGAGTAGTTCTCGATTCCGCTGCAGAAGCCGAGTTCTTTGATCATCTCTAGATCGAATGTGGTTCGCATCTTTAGGCGCTGAGCCTCGAGAAGCTTGCCCTGTTGCTCTAATTCTTTAACTCGCCAAACTAACTCTTCTTCGATGGCCTCAATCGCCTTAGCCATGCGCTCAACCGGAGCCACGTAGTAGGAAGCCGGAAAGATGGCCACGGCTTTTTCTGCCGATTGAATGTCTCCGGTGAGTGGAGAAAGAGAGTAGATAGCTTCGATTTCGTCGCCGAAAAATTCGATTCGAGTGGCCAATTCGTCGTAGACCGGGATGATCTCGATGGTGTCACCCTTGACACGGAAGTTACCGCGTGAAAAATCGATGTCATTGCGCTTGTATTGGAGGTCAACAAACCTTCGGATTAGGTCATCGCGGTCAATTCTGTCGCCAACCTGCAGAGCAACGCTTTGATTCAGATATTCAGCCGGGGCACCCAAACCGTAAATGCAAGAAACCGTTGAGACTACGACTACGTCTCGGCGACTCAAGAGACTCATCGTGGCTTTGTAGCGAAGTCTTTCGACCTCTTCGTTTATGGAGCTGTCTTTTTCAATAAAGGTATCGGTCTGCGGAACGTAGGCCTCAGGTTGGTAGTAGTCGTAGTAACTGACGAAGTACTCGACCGCGTTGTTCGGCATAAGTTCGCGAAACTCGTTAACTAACTGAGCAGCAAGTGTCTTGTTGTGAGCCAGCACCAGTGTCGGGCGCTGAACAGCTTCAATTAGCCAGGCCGTGGTCGCCGATTTTCCGGTTCCGGTGGCGCCCATAAGAACCACGTCTTTTTCGCCAGCATTGATGCGCTGAGCAAGGTCGGCAATTGCGGTTGGCTGATCGCCCGAGGGCACGTATTCGCTGATGACCTCAAAGGGTGCAAATGATCTTGTGGGTTCCATGTCAGTGGCTTCAATCATTTTGTTTCAAAGATGCTTCCCGAACTATCTGTTTCCAGAGTTGATCGGTGTCTTTGAGTAATTTCTGGAGGTCCTGATTTGAATTCAGAATTACGTCGGCGGCATTTGCGCGTTGGGCTGGACTCGCCTGACTTGAGACTCGACGCTCAGCTTCCGCTCGGTCCATGCTTCGAATTGAAACCAGCCGATCAATTTGCTTCTCGGCGGGCGCTTCAACAGTGACAATCTTGTCGAACGGAAGATCAACTGAAGCCTCAACCAGTAGCGGCACGTTGTAGATGACTATCGCATCCGTGTCTTGACTCTCGAGTAGCTGCTTGGCTAACTCCTTGACTCGTGGGTGAACTATGGCCTCTAGTTGTTTGAGTCTTTCGGGCTTACTGAAGAC
>JBEDKW010000028.1:6436-7328 GCA_041171945.1 Actinomycetota bacterium | reverse complement strand
CGGCAGCGACCGCAGGGCATCAAAACATTGCCGTGGCCGTCCACACAGGTGAAGGCCACCAATCTTGAGCCGTTGCCATCTTGGCTTCCCATAAACAGGTCGCTCAACAGAGAACACTCCGCACAAAGAGTGAGCCCGTATGAGGCGTTCTCGATGTTGCAACCCGAGACAATGCGGCCGTCTTCGGTTAATGCCGCAGCGCCAACCGGAAACTTTGAATATGGAACGTAAGCACGTTTCATCGCGGCATTGGCAGCCGCCCGAAGGGCATCCCAGTCGTAATTATTTTCAAGAGACATGTGAACCTAATTCTTTATGTAGGCCTTGCCAGCAGCGGCTGGGCCAGTGACCTTGCCCACCAACCCGGCAACTGCAACGACGGTGAGTACGTATGGCAACATCAACAAGAACTCGCTAGGCACCGGTGAACCGATGATTGCGAGGCCGTACTGCAAGTTCTGAGCGAAGCCAAAAAGCAAAGCCGCGAAGGCTGCATAGATTGGGTTCCAGCGGCCAAAGATTAGAGCCGCGAGAGCGATGTAGCCGGCTCCGTTGGTCATCTCCTTGCCGAAAGCGCCAACCTGACCGAGGGTGAAGAATGAACCACCCAAACCAGCTAAGGCGCCACCGATCATGACGCTCACGTAGCGAGTGGCAAAAACCTTGATACCCACGGTGTCGGCTGCCTTCGGATATTCTCCTACGGCACGAACTCGGAGACCCCAACGGGTCTTGAAGAGAGCTACGAAGACACCGGCTACCGCCAGATACATGAGGTAGACGATGAGGGTCTGGTTGAACAGCACTGGGCCAATCACCGGAATCTGACCGAGCAGCGGAATCAAAATTCTGTCAAAGCGCGGCGGCTGATTGAAGGTGGCGATGTCGCTGG
>JBEDKW010000028.1:0-6406 GCA_041171945.1 Actinomycetota bacterium | reverse complement strand
GTTGAGAACAAGAAGTTGGTGAGGCCAACGATAAGAACGTTCAAAACCACACCGACGATGATTTGGTCGACCACATATTTGATGCTGAATGTTGCCAGAACCCAAGACACGAGAGCACCGGCCAGCATTGCGCCAACCAAGCCCGCAAGTAGCGAGTTGGTGAGCGAAGCGATAAAAGCTGAAACGAAGGCGCCGGCCAGCAACTGACCATCGATTGCAATGTTCACAATGCCAACTCGTTCGCTGAGAACACCGGCTAGCGAACCAAAAATCAGTGGAACAGCCAGCGCGAGCGAGCCCGAAAGCAATGCTGTGATTGGCATAGTTTTGCCCGCAAATAGAACGATTAGCACGGGGAAAATCAGCGCTAGGCCAAAGACCAAGACAGCCCACTGCGGAGTCTTTTGGTTCAACTTCAATACAAACCAAGCCGAGGCTCCGGTGGCGGCAAGCATCAGCGCGTAGCCGATAGCGGCAACGAGGTTAGGCGCCAAAGCAAAGTTGGCTAGGGCAAAGATGTCGGTGTCGGTTGTGGTTTGAACCGTTGTCACAGCCTCTGGGGCGGTGAGCAATAGCCAGAGGCCGACGAACGAAAGAATTGCGAGAGCTATCGGAGTGCGTTTTGACTGTTTCACTTGGCAACTCCAATCTTTGCTGGCTTGAGTCTGAACATGGCACGCACCAGAGGTGGGGCTGCGATAAACAGCACAATCATCGATTGAACGACCAAGACGATGTCAATTGGAACGCCTTGGCTAGCCTGCATGGTTACTGCTCCGGCACGAAGGCCACCAAATAGGATTCCGGCAACCAAGATGCCCCAAGGGTTATTGCGACCAAGCAGGGCCACTGTGATGGCGTCAAAGCCGTAGCTGGCGGCCACACCGGTGGTGAGAAACTTTTCGGTTCCGAGGATCTGTGTGGTTCCGGCAAGGCCAGAAAGCGCACCCGAGATTGCCATCACCAAAACGTAGGTCAGGCCAATGTTGATGCCGGCAACTTTGGCGGCATTTGGGTTGTGGCCGAGTGCGCGAAATTGGAATCCGATTGTGGAGCGGTTGAGCAGCCACCAGACGAAAACTACTGCCAGCAGCATCGCAATGAGCCCGGCGTGAACTCTAAACTGCTCGCCAAAAATCAGAGGATATTTGGCTGAGTCTTTGACCGCGGCCGAGATTGGGTTCACTGCTCCGGGTGCCTGAAGAAACGGTGTTTTGAGAAGGTAGCCAAGAAGCAGAACCGCGATGTAGTTGAACATAATCGTGACGATCACTTCGTTGGCTCCGGTGGCGGCCCTCAAGAAACCGACTAGTGCGCCGAAGAGTGCGCCACCCACGATGCCGGCAATTACAGCCAGTGGAAAGTGAAGGTAAAACGGCAGTTCAAGGTTGATGGCAAACCAGCCGGCGAACATTGCACCGAACATGATTTGACCAGGTGCGCCGATGTTGAAGAGGCCAGATCTAAAGGCCACCGCTAGACCAAGGCCCGAGAGGGTAATCGGTGTGGCATAGGCCAAAGTCTCGGTGATTGGCTTGACCATGGCAAAAACACCATCGAGTTTGTAGTTGAAGACCGAACCTCGAAATAGTGCGTCATAGGCGCCAAAAACGGCATTCCAGAGGGCCATAAAGAAATCGCCGGGGCGAGCAAAAACGTAGCTGGCTGAGGCCTGCACTTCTTCGTTGGCAAAGGCAATCAAAATGCCACCGAAAATGAAAGATGCAACGACTGCCAGAACGGTCACTAGCGTGCTCGGAGAGAAAATTTCTCGAACTAATTTGTTCATGCGTGGATACCTGCCATCATTTGTCCAAGAATTGCGCGCGGGGTGTCCGCAGGAACGATTCCGACAATTTTGCCGCGATACATCACTGCGATTCGGTCTCCGAGTTGAGTGGCTTCGTCAAGTTCGGTGGCAACGATTAGCACCGGAATACCGCTGTCTCTGGTGGCCACGATTTGCTCATGGACAAACTCAATTGAGCCGACGTCGAGACCTCGGGTTGGCTGTGAGGCAACCAAAAGGCGAAGTTCTCGAGAGAGCTCACGTGCCAAAACAACCTTCTGCTGGTTTCCGCCAGAAAGCTGAGATGCCTTCGATTCAATGCCCTGCGAGCGAATATCGAACTGCTTGAGCTTCTCCTCGGCAAACTTTTTCAAGACGCCGAGTTGCAAGTTCAACCCCTTCGCAAAAGGTTTGCGGTCACTTCGGTCGAGCATCAGGTTCTCAGCGATGGTGAACTCGGCAACTAGGCCGTCTTCGGTTCGGTCTTCAGGGACAAAACCCACTCCAAGGTCGAGAACCTGCTTCACGTTTTTACCGATTAGCTCTTTTCCGTCTAGCTGAATTGAACCAATGGTGCGGCCGTGCATTCCGATGATTGCTTCGGTTAGTTCGGTTTGACCATTGCCCTGAACGCCGGCAATCACCAAAATCTCACCCTCGTGCACTTCCAAGTTGATGTCGTCCAAGACCTGTGTGCCAGCGGTATTCCAAGAAGAAAGCCCGGCCACCTTAAAGCTGGCCTTGCCGGGTTTCGCAACAGCTTTTTCTACGTCTAGGTCAACTGCGCGGCCAACCATCATCGATGCAAGCTCGTTTGCGGTTGAACTCGGGTCGGCTTCACCGACAACTTTGCCAAGGCGAATGACGGTGATTTTGTCGGCTACTTCTTTTACTTCACGAAGTTTGTGGGTGATGAAAACGATGGCGGTACCAGCGTCACGAAGTTGCTTCATGATGACCATGAGCTCATCGGTTTCTTGAGGGGTAAGAACAGCTGTCGGCTCATCAAAGACCAACACTTTGGCGTCACCGATGAGGGCCTTGATAATTTCAACGCGCTGCTGCACGCCAACTGGTAGCTCACCCACGATGGCGTCTGGGTCTAGGTCGAAGCCGAAGCGGTCAGAAACTTCGCGCACCTTTGCGCGGGCTGCATTTAGATCGAGTAGGCCACCAAATTTAGTTGGCTCGTGCCCAAGAATCACATTCTCGGCCACGGTAAAAACAGGGATGAGCATGAAGTGTTGGTGAACCATGCCGATTCCGGCGGCCATGGCATCACCTGGCCCAGCAAACTTGACGACCTTGTCGTCCAGAAGAATCTCTCCGCCGTCGGCCTGGTACAGGCCGTAAAGAACGTTCATGAGGGTTGATTTGCCAGCGCCATTTTCGCCAAGCAAGCAGTGAATCTGCCCACCATTGGCAACGAGATTAACGTTGTCGTTGGCAATCAAAGCGCCAAAGCGCTTGGTGATTCCGCGGAGTTCTAGCTTCATTGCCTTTTCCCGATTCGATTGTTTTCAAGTCTGGTAAAAATTGAGATTTTCAGTCTAATCCGCGATGCGAAATAGAAAACCGAGGAGAGCACCTTTCGATGCTACTCCCCGGTCCTGAAACTATTTGCTTGGAGCTATTTACTTCTTGTAGCCAGATGACACAACGATTGTGCCGGCGATGATGTCTGCCTTTAGAGCGTCAAGTTCATCTGAGATACCAGCTGGGTAAGCAACATCGTGCTCTGCTGAGATCTGAACGCCACCGTTAGCAAGGGTGCCAACGTACTGGTTCTCGTCGCCACCGGCGAAGGCACCGTCAACACCAGACTTGATGATCTCAAGAACAGCGTTAGCCATCTTCTTCTCGATCGAAGTCAAGATGTTTGCCTTGTACTCGGCGTGGGTAGGAATGCCGTGCCAGTCAGAGTCAACACCGATTACGTAGGTGCCGGTCTTGTCTAGAGTTGCCTGGCCTGAGCCGATGCCAACTGGGCCAGCAACAGGAAGCACGATGTCTGCACCCTGAGCAAAGAACTGCTCGGTTAGAGTCTTGCCCTTGGCCTGGTCGTTGAAGTCACCAGTTGCGGCCCACTTCGAGCTGTCGGTGCCTTCGGCGCCTAGAACTACAACCTTGGTGCCCTTTGCGGTGTTGTAGTAGTCAACACCCTGCTTTAGGCCGTCCATGAAGATGGTTACAGATGGGAACAACATTCCACCGTAGGTAGCAATTTTGCCGGTCTTGGTGGTTGCTGCCGCTAGGTAACCAGCAAGGAATGCTGCTTCAGCGGTGTCGAACTGGATTGGCTTTACGTTTGGCAATGACAAAGGTGAGAAGTCATCGTTTGAAAGACCTGAGTCGATCAAGGCGAAGTTCACGGTTGGGTTTGCCTTAGCAGCATCGCGGGTGGCTGCAGCAAGTGCGAAGCCAACGTTGATAACCATGTTGCAACCCTCGGCGATCATTGAGTCGACTGCTGAGGTGTAGTCGGTCTGGGTTGCGGTGTTTGGAGACTCAACTTCGGCGATCTCTACGCCGAGTTCAGCCTTTGCCTGCTGAAGACCTGCATAGGCCTCTTGGTTGAATGATGCGTCGTTGAAGCCACCTGAGTCAGAGACCATGCAGGCCTTGTAGTCAACTGGGGTTGCGGTTGGCTCAGCCGGAGCTGCGGCACAACCAACAAGGGTGAGGCTAGCAATCGTTGCTAGTGCAAGACCCTTGAAAGCGCTGGTACGTGAAATCATCTTCACTTTTCCTCCTGAAAGACGACCCGTGTCTCTCACAGGTCCTTTAGCAGATTTAGCCTAACCGCAGATTGTTACTCGATTGCGCCGGTTTATGTTACAAATTGAATAATTTATTAACATCAACGAGGGCCCACTGGGCCAATAGATTTGCCGTATTTAGAGCACGTCAGAGTGGCCGGTTGCCTTGAGGGCATCCACCAAACTCTTGACCCGCTGGGCGTGCTCTTTGGTGGTCACCAAAAGGGCATCCGGGGTGTCAACCACAATGATGTCTTCAACACCGATGAGGGCAATCAGGCGATCGGTATCGCTAATCAAAATTCCGCTAGATGAATCGGCCAAAACCTTGGCATTTCCAAGCACGGCTAAGTTGCCTTTTCGACCCTGGGATTGCAACTCTGCGATAGCGGCAAAATCGCCCACGTCGTGCCAAGTAAAGTTTGCTGGCACCACGGCAACTAATCCAGCGGCTGCAGCGGGTTCGGCAACCGAATAATCGATGGCGACTTTCTTGAGTTTTGGCCAGATTCGCTCGATGGTGTTTTTGCGATCCTCAGAATCCCAGCTCGCGGCTAGTTCCATAATGGCAGCGTGCAGTTCGGGTTCTGACTTAGCCAACTGAGCCAGCAACACGTCAGCAGGCGCGATAAACATGCCCGCATTCCAAAGATATTCGCCCGACTCAACATATTTGCGAGCCTTCGCAATGTTTGGCTTCTCAACGAACTTCACAACGTGGCGGGCGTTCGGCGCCTTCTCGAGGTTTAGCGATTCACCAGCTTTGATGTAGCCGAAGCCAACCGATGGCTCAGTCGGTTCGATTCCGATGGTCACGATTTTGCCGGTAGCGGCAACCTCTAGGGCCTCGAGCACAGTTGCACGAAACTGTTCATCCTCGTTGATCACGTGGTCGGCGGCGAATGAACCAACGATTACGTCTGGTTCGCGCTGCATCAAAATTGCGGCAGCCAGGGCGATGGCCGCGGTTGAGTCTTTTGGTGAGAGCTCTAGAACTAGGTTGTCAGTCGACAAATCTTCGATCTGTTCCAGCACGGCCGACTTGTGAACTTTGCCGGTCACCACCAGGATGCGGTCTCGGCCGGCTATCGGCGTGAGCCGATCCCAGGTGTCTTGCAGGAGGGTTTGACCGGAGCCGGTGAGGTCGTGCAAAAACTTAGGCGCGGAAGCGCGAGAAAGCGGCCAGAGTCGGCTGCCGATTCCCCCGGCTGGAATGATGCTGAAAAAACGATCGAGTGGTTCTCTCTGATTGGTCATAACAAGTAGAAACCCTAGCCGACCCCGTCAATTTCGGCGAGAACTAGGCAAAAGATGGGTTTAGAATAGAGAAGATTTCGACTTCAAAGAAGTGGCCGATCGAGGAGGATTTTTCTTGGTAACAAAACCAGCCGGCACCCTATATCGGGGCAAAGTAGGCATGTGGTCATGGGTGTTGCATCGCATCACCGGATTGGCAATTTTCTTCTTCCTGCTTGTGCACGTACTTGATACTGCCCTCGTTCGCGTTAGCCCAGAGGCTTATAACGTAGTCATCGCAACCTACAAGACCCCGCTAATCGGCCTCGCCGAGCTTGGTCTAGTTGCCGCCATCCTGTTTCACGCCTTCAACGGTCTTCGCATCATCCTCATCGACTTCTGGCGCAAGGGCGTCAAATACCAGAACGTCATGTTCTGGGTCGTGGTTGCGATTGCCTTCGTTGTGTTTGCCGCTTTTGCCCCGCGTCACCTAATGCACGTATTCGGTTAAGGAGTAGCGAATGTCAGTAGTTATCGAGCAACCTCGCAGCCCCCGTAGCCGCGAACAAGCCAACCTAGAAAAATACGGCTGGCTCTACATGCGAGCCTCAGGCGTAATCCT
>JBEDKW010000027.1:0-6506 GCA_041171945.1 Actinomycetota bacterium | reverse complement strand
GTTTCTAGCTCGCGAAAACCAAGTGTTGGCTTTGCTGCTTCTAGTGCTGCGGCCACCTTGGCTAGATCGCCCTTGGCGAGAGTGAAAGAAATGTCGCTAACTGCATCGGTCACGTCGGAGCCGGTTGGGGTGTTTTGCACAATCATGTCAATGTTTGCGCCCGCTTCGGCAACAACTGTGAACACGTCGGCTGCCTTGCCCGGCACATCTGGAATACCGATAACGGTGATCTTGGCCTGGCCCTTATCGGTGGCTACGCCTGATACGACTGACTCTTCCATGTCTTCTCCTGCATTTGATGAGTAAACGATTGTTCCGGGGTCGGTGCTAAAAGTGCTGCGAACCCGAAGGTCAACATTGTGACGACGAGCAAATTCAACTGCACGGATGTGCAAAATCTTGGCGCCGGCAGCAGCTAGTTCAAGCATCGATTCGATGTCGATCTTGTCTAGTTTTTGTGCAGCCGGAACAACGCGTGGGTCGGCTGTGTAGATGCCGTCTACGTCTGAATAAATTTCACAGATGTCGGCGTTTAGGCCAGCGGCGAGCGCCACGGCAGTGGTGTCTGAGCCGCCACGGCCGAGAGTTGTGATGTCTTTGGTTTCACGGCTGAAGCCCTGAAAACCAGCCACGATTGCGATGTTGCCGGCGTTGACCGAAGCACGAATGCGCTCTGGGGTGACCTCTGCGATGCGGGCGTTGCCGTGCACGCTGTCGGTGACGATGCCCGCCTGAGAGCCAGTGAATGACTGCGATTTACCGCCGAGTGCGTTGATAGCGATTGCCAAAAGTGACATCGAGATTCGCTCGCCCGAGGTGAGCAGCATGTCTAGTTCGCGAGGGCTCTCGGATGGGTTTTCGGAGACCGAGTTGGCTAGGTCGAGAAGTTCATCGGTGGTGTCGCCCATGGCCGAAACAACCACAACGATCTGGTTGCCGGCTTTTTGAGTTTCAATAACTCGACGGGCAACGTGCTTGATCTTGTCTGCATCGCCAACGGAAGAACCGCCGAACTTCTGCACGATAAGGGACAAGGTTTTCTCCTGACAAAGTGGTGGTGGGCTGCGACCGACGATGGCCAGAAGCCCCTATTCTACTTGACTATTCGTCTACCTTCAAAGGCGCGACCAAGGGTGACTTCGTCGGCATATTCGAGGTCTCCGCCAACTGGCAAGCCAGAGGCCAATCTAGACACCGTGATGCCGAGCGGGCTCAGCATTCGGGTTAGGTAGGTGGCGGTTGCTTCGCCTTCCAAGTTTGGGTCGGTGGCAATGATTACTTCTTGAATATCTGGGTCACTGAGGCGAGTCATTAGCTCTTTGATGCGAAGTTGATCTGGGCCGATGCCCTCAATTGGGCTGATTGCGCCGCCAAGCACGTGATAAAGCCCACGAAACTCGCGGGTGCGTTCGATGGCCTGAACATCTTTTGATTCTTCAACCACACAGATGGCGGTTCGGTTTCGGCGAGCATCGCGGCAAATGTTGCACTTGGGTTCTTCGGTAACGTTGCCGCAAATTTCGCAGAAGCGCACGCGCTCTTTGACCTCGTTGAGAACTTGGGCCAGCTTTTGAGCTTGGTCGTCGTCTGCTGAAAGCAGATAAAAAGCGATGCGCTGAGCCGACTTTGGGCCCACACCGGGCAAACGACCCAGTTCATCGATGAGTTCTTGAACTACACCTTCATACATTTAGCGACCACCGGCATTTTTGTCTTGAATTGGCTCTGCGCCAAGCATTTCGCGAAGCAGCGATTCGCCATAGCGAGCTGATTCGTCGACCATGGTTGAGTTTCGTGATTTGGTTGGGGCTGCTGGGGCTTTGGCCTCTGCTGCTGGCGCCGTTGGTTCTTCTGGCGCCGGTTCTTCTTCAGGTGCTTGCTCCTCCTGGGGAGCCGGAGCTTCTTCGACTGGAGGCGCTGCTTGAACCTGCGGAGTAACAACTGCAATTGGAGTGGTTGCTGGGCTAGCTGGCGCTTCGGCGACCTGCGCGCGAAACTTCACTTGGACCCCAAGGACCTCGAAGATTGCCTTGCGCAAAATGTCGCTGGCCCCGCTGGCATTCTTGAATGCCTCGAGGTCCTTTGAACTCAAGAACTTGAGGGTCAAAACTTCGTCGGTGAAGTCGATGACGCTAAGCGAGAAGGCGACCATCCAGGCTGACTTGGATGTTTTGTTGACGCTGCTGAGGATGTCGGACCAAGAGTCTTTGAACTGGCTGGTGCTGACGCCACCAACACTTGGGGTTGCAGGCGCTGGTGCAACTGCAGCCGGAGCAACAACGACTGGCGCAGCTTCTTCAACTTTCGGCGCTGGGGTGGCTGGCGCGGCAACTTGAGCCGCAGCAGCCGGAGCCGCGGCAGCAGGGGCCGCAGCCACTGGGGCATCGCCGCCCATGCCGATGCGACGCTCTAGGCGCTCGATTCGAGCCAGTGAGCCGACCTCGGTTTGGTCGCTAGAAGGAACCAAAACCTTGGCACACATGAGCTCTAGGTGAAGTTTGGGGCTGGTGGCACCCGACATTTCGGTTAGTGCGTGGTTCACAGTTTGAGCCGCGTGGGTTAGTTCGGCTAGGCCAAAGCGCGCAGCTTGAGTGCCCATTTTGTCTAGTTCGTCGGCGGCAATGCCTCTAAGAACATATTTGGCTTCTTCGCCAACTGACAAAATGACGATTAGGTCGCGAAGGTGCTCAAGTAGGTCTTCAACAAAGCGACGTGGGTCTTGGCCGGTTTGAATGACTTTGTCTACTGAGGCAAAAACGCTGGCCGAATTGCGGGCTGCAAAGGCATCGACAACTTCGTCTAGAAGGTTTGAGTGGGTGAAACCCAACAGGGCTGCTGCTCGGTCGTATTCGACCTTGCCGTCTTCAGAGCCAGCGATGAGCTGATCGAGAAGCGAAAGTGAATCACGAACTGAACCACCACCCGCGCGAACGACGAGCGACAAAACACCGGGGGCAACATCCACCTTTTCACTGGTGCAAAGCTGCTCTAGATATTCGAGCATCTGCGCCGGCGGAACCAACCTGAATGGGTAGTGGTGGGTGCGTGAACGAATAGTGCCGATGACCTTTTCGGGTTCGGTCGTGGCGAAGATGAACTTCACATGGGCCGGTGGTTCTTCGACGATTTTTAGCAAAGCGTTGAAGCCCTGCGGGGTAACCATATGGGCCTCATCGAGGATAAAGATTTTGAAACGATCGCGGGCCGGAGCAAAAATGGCTCGTTCGCGAAGATCGCGGGCGTCGTCTACGCCGTTGTGGCTGGCTGCGTCGATTTCGACTACGTCGAGAGAGCCACCGCCATCGCGGGCTAGCTCGATGCAACTTGGGCACTTGCCACAAGGGGTGTCGGTTGGGCCTTCGGCGCAGTTAAGGCAGCGGGCAAGAATGCGGGCTGAGGTTGTTTTGCCGCAACCTCTTGGGCCCGAGAAAAGATAAGCGTGGTTTACGCGGTCGGTGCGAAGTGCTGTCATCAGGGGTGCGGTCACCTGAGACTGACCGATTAGTTCGGCGAAGGATTCGGGACGATAGCGTCGGTATAGAGCAGTAACCACAGTGTGAGCCTAGCCTTCCATCCTGACAATGAGACTTAATTAAAAGACTCCCCGCACACCCATCAGAGCCCGGTTACCCTTGCTATCTTTCGATCCTGGGGGAGTTGGCCGAGGTGACGCCGCACGGGGAGCCCGCCCCAATTCTACGCCAAACTGCTCTGGCGATAAACTCCTGATTGACGGGTTGGCCACTAGCAAAGGAGCGGGCATGAACCTCAGCAAATTTCTCGATTATTCGAGACGTCTTGGCGAAAATGCGCAAGCGGATCCTGACGTTATTGGCTTGGTTCTGGTTGGGTCAACCGCAGACACATCAAGGGTTGATGAGTGGTCAGACCACGATTTCTTTTGGGTAGTTAAGCCCGGCGCTGGTGAGCGCTATCGAACCGATCTTTCATGGATACCTGACATTGCGCAGGCTGTGCTTTGGCCCCGCGAAACCGAACATGGACTCAAAGTGATGTTCGAAGACGGGCGAGTATTGGAATTTGCAGTCTTTGAAGACGAACAGCTTGAGTTAGCGGCTTTGAATGCCTATGAGGTATCGGTGGACAAATCAGACCTCACCGAGCGATGCAGGGTAATCGCAGCAAAATCCGCCGATCAAAAGCCTCTTGAGTGGAGCCGTGAATTCGAGTTGTTCCTCTCGTTGATTCTCTTAGGAGTTGGTCGCGACAGGCGGGGAGAAAAACTCATCGCCGGGCAATTCATTCGCAGTTACAGCCTGAATCACCTCTTGGCTCTGATACGAATTTCCCAAAAACCTCTCCCCGGATCTGAATCTCGAGAAGACAACCTCAACAGTTTTAGAAGATTTGAAATGCAGTTTCCTGCTTTTGCAGAAAGCATCGAAAGCGCGTGCCAACTAGAAGTTGAGGCTGCAGCCCAGGCGTTAGTTCAACTTGCCTCCAGTCTCAAAGAGTTGAGCGCAGCCGAAAACGCGCAGGTGGCTGTTCTAATTCAGCGATTTGATTGGCAGCTGTCTCTGTAGCCGACATGCTCGGTTAGCCTTTGACAATGACTTCATCCCCTCGCATCGGCCTCTGGTTTGCCGGCACTTCTGCAGTTTTCTTTGCCAGAGCCTTTCTATTCTCAAGTTGGGTGAGCCGCGGCCCTGAAGTTCAAGAGGCGCTAAACATCAACACGGCTCAAATGGGCCTGCTGTCGATGGTCTTTCCCGCCGGAGGTCTCGCCGGAGTGCTTTTCGCCAGCCGGTTGGTTCAGCACTTTGGTGCTCGCCAAGTCAATACCGCGACCTTTGTCTTGGCAGCAGCAGGTTTTGCATTGCTGGGCCCAGCAGTTGAGACGGGCAACTTTGCTCTGTCATCCTTGTGCCTCTTTGCCATGGGTCTGCCGATGGCAATCAGCGACTATCTGGGCAACTTCGAAGGCTCGGCCGTTGATAAAGCTTCTAAACGATCACTATTTCCTGCTATTCACGGATCATTTGGTGCAGGCATGCTGCTCGGTGCTTCATCGGCGAGCTGGTTTATTTCTCAAGGCGTTTCACTTACGACCTCCTTTCTTAGCGTGGCAATTTTTGTTGGCAGCTTGGCTGTCGTTGGCGGCTTCGGCTTTCCGGTTCACATCGCCAACCGCAAGGCAGTTGAAAGCTCTAACGAGAAGCCCGCAAAATCGATCAATGCTTGGCTTGAAAAACGCAGCCTCATCCTGGCGGTTATTGGCTTCTCTTTCATCATGGCCGAAGTATCAGCGGGCACTTGGGTGCCTATCGCGTTGGCAAATAATGGTTTCTCTGGTGCAGCAGCAGCGTCAGCTTTCGGTGTTTTTTGGATCGTGATCACCATCGCTCGTTTAGTCGGCGGCTATTTGGTTGAGTTGCTCGGCCGCTATCGCACAGTGCTGTTCTCGGCCCTGACTACGGGCTCTGGAATGCTCGTCTTCATGACTAGCGAGGCGACCGGTTTGGCTTATCTTGGGTTGATTTTGTGGGGCCTGGGTATGGCCCTCGGGTTTCCGATGGTCGTCTCATCGATGGGTGACGATTCGGCGCTGGCCGCAACCCGCGTGAACATGATTATCACCGTGGTTTACATTTCGAGCATCAGCGTTGGCCCGGCATTGGGTGCGCTTGGCCAGGCCGCCGGAATCTATGTTGCTTTCGGCATTCCGCTGGCCATGATGGTCATTTCGGCATTTCTTAGCCCAGCGACTAAACTCAAGGAGTCCCAAGGAGAATTCGCCTAGTGGCCTATGGCGCCAGCTTGGAAAGTTGGTTGGGTGCAAGCCCTCGGGGGTTCGAATCCCCCATTCTCCGCGCTAAATAAATCAACCTCCTTCATTGGAGGTTTATTTATTTAATGGGGTTGGGGCATGAGAACCAGGTTCGGGGGCCCCATCGGTCTGGCTCGCAGGGCGAGACGGGACTTTGGGGACCATTCTCCGCCAAAGATAGAAACCCGCCTTGAGCGGGTTTCTTCTTCAGTTTCTAAGTCCAGACTGCCTCAACCAAGAGTCGACACGTGAGTGATGATCGCTCCAAGCATTCCATGATGATGTTGCCCATTCGTATACCTCAGCCCGTGGAACCCCAAGCAGGGGTATGTGGTCGAACTTCAATGTGCCAACATCGCTAGGCCTCGGCAGGTACGAAAATACTGGCCGCTCCACCATCTTCTGGTGGATTTGGGTTCCCAGGCTCGGGTCGAGGCCATCCTCGATAAAAAGTGCCAGTGTCATTAGGTGTATACCCACGGACTGAACCTGTTGATTCAAGGTGGAACCTGGGTGCTGTACTGCGTAGGAGTCGACGACTAGTTGATGAAATCGCATCCTTTGAAGGTCCGAGTACTGAGCCTCCAGAAGTAAACCAAAGCCTTTCCAATTCCAGAAGATGCACCGGTAATCCAAACAATTTTATTTTTAAACTTCATGCTCGGTAATAAATAATTCTGAAGCTATTAAATCGGCATATAGTTTACCCTCTCGGGTT
>JBEDKW010000026.1:0-8201 GCA_041171945.1 Actinomycetota bacterium | reverse complement strand
GCCATAGGTGCGAACCTGATAGCTGAGCGGCTTGGTTAGGGTGAGAGTCATTAGGTGGCTATTTTACCCCACCGATTGATAAGAAGCCCGAAAAGTTAATCGCGCCCGATGTAGCTGGCCTCAGCATTGCGGATGGCAGCAAAAACAATTGAACTTGGATAGCCCTTGCGCGCAAGCACACCAGCCAACCTTCGGTCTCGGACAGTTTTATCGAGGTGTTGCATCTGGCCAAACTTTTTGAGAGCCAGTTCGTTTGCCGACTCAATTTCGTCTTCTGCTGAAATGGATGAAAGTGCCTCCTCGACCAAGCCCCGGTCGACGCCTTTTTCGTTGAGTTCACGCTTGATAACGGCTTTTGATGCACCTTTGTGAGTTCGACGACTAGAGATTATGGTTTCGGCGAAGGCTAGGTCGTCGATTAGGCCAACCTCGGTAAAACGAAGAAGGGCCGCCTCAGCAACCTCAGTAGGTATTTCGCGCTGTTCAAGAATCTTGCGAAGTTGACCGGTTGACTTGGCGCCCTGCCCCAGCTGGTGAAGCAGAACGTTTCTTGCTCGATCTTCGAGCTTCTCGACAGATTGCAAACGAGGCACCCCCGCCGATTCTGCATGAGATTCGGTTGGGTTGCCTCGTTTTTGAAAAGCCATTGTGACTAGCTAGCGTTTGCTGCCTTGGCAGCGGGTAGGTCGGTGATGTCTGCAGAAGCGAGTGCTGGCTTGCCAGCTGGCTTGCCCACTTCGATCTCTTCGGCCGGTAGATCGGCTACGGCACGAGGAACACCAATGCCAAGTTTGGTCTTGATCTTCTGTTCGATTTCGTCGGCTAGAGCTGGGTTCTTAAGTAGGTAGTTGCGTGAATTCTCTTTGCCCTGGCCCAGCTGCTCACCCTCGTAGGTGTACCAGGCTCCAGACTTCTTCACGATTTCCTTTTCGACACCGAAGTCGATGAGGCTGCCTTCGCGGGAGATTCCGACGCCATAGATGATGTCGAATTCGGCCTGCTTGAAAGGCGAAGCCATCTTGTTCTTGACAACCTTTACGCGGGTGCGGTTTCCGATGGCCTCAGTGCCATCTTTCAGAGTTTCGATTCGACGAATGTCTAGGCGAACCGAAGCGTAGAACTTAAGAGCCTTGCCTCCGGCGGTTGTCTCCGGGCTTCCGAAGAAGACACCGATCTTTTCACGGAGTTGGTTGATGAAGATGATGGTGGTGTTGGTGTTGCTCAGTGCGCCGGTTAGCTTGCGCAGGGCCTGAGACATCAAGCGAGCTTGGAGGCCCACGTGTGAGTCACCCATCTCGCCTTCGATTTCGGCACGTGGCACAAGCGCTGCCACTGAGTCGATTACGACTAGGTCGATTGAGCCCGAGCGAATCAGCATGTCGGCGATTTCTAGGGCCTGCTCGCCGGTGTCTGGCTGGCTGACCAAGAGTGCATCGATGTCTACTCCGAGAGCCTTGGCATATTCTGGGTCGAGGGCGTGCTCGGCATCGATGAAGGCGGCAATGCCTCCATTTCGCTGCGCGTTCGCAATGGCGTGCAGGGTGACCGTGGTCTTACCCGAAGACTCTGGGCCATAGATCTCAACGATTCGGCCTCTTGGAAGCCCGCCAATGCCGAGGGCAACATCAAGCGCGATTGAGCCAGTAGGGATTACCTCCACTGGTGCGCGGTCGTCAGAGCCGAGTCGCATGACTGAGCCCTTGCCGAACTGGCGGTCGATTTGGGCTAGAGCTGTGTCTAGAGCCTTTTCGCGATCTGATGGAGATGGCATTTCATCCTCTGCTTCTGGCGCTTTGCGCCCTTGCTTGTTTGCTGGGTTTATTTGACACTATGTTGCACCACTGACATTGCATCTTTGGTGCCACAGAATGTTGATAACTTCGCTCAACTAACTGCTGTTAGTAGATTAGCAAATTCGAACAAGATTTCGATAGTTAATTTATTGGGCGTGTCGGATGTTCGGGTATTTGTTCACTAAGCCGATGGCTTTTTGGGGGCCAATCGGCCTGCCCAACGCTCTTTCGGTACTGCGTTTGCCTGACAAATGGCTAGCCAAATAACTCTTGGGTCAACTCCGGCAGCTAATGCCTGTTGCCCGGTTTGGTCTTCTAGAGACGATAAAACTAGGTCACGAACAATTACATCGCCGTACCCTCGGCCAAATTCCTCGGCCATCATTTCTTTAAATTCACTCAAACGCACTCTAAAACCCTATCTAGGATGGTGGGCTATTGCCCAGAAACCAACAAACCCCAGGCTCAAAAAGAACCTGGGGGCCAGGCAACTGATGCCTAGAAAGTTTGTTGGGTTAGCGGCTTCCTACCAAACTCGAGTCGTAGTCGGCCACAAAATCTGCCGGAACTGTGTCTGGGATTGTGACGCCCTCGAGCAGTGCAAGTCGGTCGCTCACTTCGCGCATGATGATCGAAATTGGAACATCGAGTGCATCTGCAACTGAAGCAAGGATCTCTGAAGATGCTTCTTTCTGACCACGCTCAACCTCGCTGAGGTAGCCGAGAGCAACACTGGCTCTGCCTGCTACCTGACGAAGGGTGCGGCCCTTCTGCAAGCGAAAATCACGAAGAACGTCGCCTAGTTCTTGACGAACTAATACCATTTGAGCCTCCTGTCCGGTGAATCTGGGTCTTGCTGCGTTTCTCGCACTGGGCGAGTAGTAATAACTTACTTGGTGACTGGTACCAACATTAACCACGACGGCTGAAAGTTACCTGTGAGTTACTTCTGTCTCAACAAGACTATGAGGCGAAATGTTCCTTGAGGTGCGAGATTGCCGCTTGAACGGTGGCAGTTCGAATCTCTTCTCGGGTGCCCTCGAAGTGGTGCGCATAAACCGCGTCATCGCTGGCAAGCAAGCTGCCAACGGCACTTGAACCTAGTCCTGAAATTCCGATAAAAACGGTTCCGACATCGATGCCGTTTTGAAGCTCTGGACCAGCCACACCAGTGGTTGCTACGCCGATAACATGCGCCGGATCGAGACCAGACTTAGCTGCCAACTTGGCTCGCACACCGCCAGCCATCTGGGCCACTACCTCGGCATCAACCGGCCCTTGGTTCTCAAGTAACACTCTTGATACCCCAAGAAGTTCATGCTTCAAGCCGGTTTGGTAGGCGACAATCGAGCCGAGGACAACGTTCGAGGCGCCGGGCACCGAGACAAATTCGGAGCAAAGCAAGCCCCCGGTTAGCGACTCGGCAAACGCAAGCTTGAGTCCGGCATTTTGAACAGCAGCCAGCACTGCCGCGGCATCCGTGTTCAGGATTTTGCCTTAGTTGCAGCCCAAAGGTATTGAGCACCGGTAAAGAGAGTTAGTGCGACTGTGAAAAGCAGTAGCCAATCTTGAACCCAAAGCACCCAGTCGCCGAGCAAGACATCGAAGGGCGACAGAAAGAGACCGACGGTGATGCTCTGCAAAATGGTCTTCAGTTTGCCGCCGCCCGAAGCCTCGACAACGCGCTTTCTAATGACAATGAATCGGTATGCGGTGATGCCGAGTTCGCGAGCCAAAATAGCCACAGTTGCCCACCAAGGCATTTCACCCAGGATGGAGAGTGCGACTAGCGCACCGCCGATGAGCGCCTTATCAGCAATCGGATCAAGGATTTTGCCGAGGTTGGTGACCAAGCCCTTTTTGCGAGCGATTGCACCGTCTACCCCATCGGTGGAAATGGCCAGAATGAATAAACCTAAAGCAACCCAACGCTGCCAGGCGCCTTTGTCAGCAGCCTCGAAGAGAAACCAGATAAACACCGGCACCAACAGAATGCGAAGCGTGGTGATGGCGTTTGGCAGGTTCCAAGGGCTTACTGGGACCAGGACAGTCATTATTTTCGACCTGTCAGTTGCCAAGCATCTTCATCGCCGTCATCTTCGTCACCGGTGACGATTATTGAACGGTCAACCGAGGCCCGTGGAACGAAATCATCAAAGTCGCCGGCGGCGAGGTTGCTTTGCGGCTCGGGTTCATCGATGATTGCCGCGGCCTGCTGAACCGGAGGGGTGGCTTTAGCACCGGGTTCGCCTCGAAGCCCAGCCAAAACAACCGCTAGGTCTTCAGGCTGAACCAACACATCGCGTGCTTTGGAACCCTCGCTCGGGCCAACAATCTGGCGCGATTCTAGGAGGTCCATGAGTCGGCCGGCCTTGGCAAATCCCACGCGCAACTTGCGCTGCAGCATCGAGGTAGAACCAAATTGCGAGTTAATGATTAGTTCAGCAGCCTGAAGCAGCACTTCAAGATCATCACCGATGTCGGCATCGACCATCTTGCTGACTACCGGCTCCTCAACATCGTTGCGATATTCAGGTTCCATTTGAGCCTTGACGTGCTCAACTATCTTGTGCAATTCGCTTTCGGCGAGCCAAGCACCCTGAACACGGATTGGCTTATTGGTTCCCATTGGTGAGAACAGTGCATCACCTTGGCCAATTAGCTTCTCGGCTCCAGGTTGGTCGAGAATCACGCGTGAGTCGGTGACCGAGGTAACCGAGAAGGCCAAACGGCTAGGAACGTTTGCCTTGATTAGACCGGTGACCACATCTACGGATGGTCGCTGCGTGGCAAGCACTAGGTGAATGCCCGAGGCTCTAGCCAGCTGAGTGATTCGAACAATTGAATCTTCAACGTCTCTAGGGGCAACAATCATGAGGTCGGCGAGCTCATCGACTACGACCAACAGGTATGGGTAAGGTTGCAGCTTTCGCTTGCTTCCCTCCGGCAGTTTCACTTTTCCGGCAACCACGGCAACGTTGAAGTCATCGATGTGCTTGAAGCCAAAACTTGCGAGGTCATCGTAGCGCATGTCCATTTCTTTGACGACCCACTGCAAAGCCTCGGCGGCCTTTTTGGCGTTGGTGATGATTGGAGTGATCAGGTGAGGAACACCTTGATAAGCGGTGAGCTCGACTCGCTTTGGGTCGATCAAAACCATGCGAACTTCGGCGGGTTTGGCGCGCATCAAAATAGAGGTGATCATCGAGTTGATGAAGCTCGACTTGCCTGCACCGGTGGCACCGGCCACCAACAGGTGAGGCATTTTTGCAAGGTTGGCGACTACAAAGCCACCCTCAACGTCTTTGCCGATTCCGATGGTGAGCGGGTGCAGGCTCTTGGTGGCAACTTCGGAGCGAAGCACATCGCCGAGCGAGACAGTCTCTCTATCGGTGTTCGGAATTTCAATGCCGATCAGGGATTTGCCCGGGATTGGAGCCAGGATGCGGACCTCGTTGCTGGCCACGGCGTAGGAAATATTGCTCGAGAGCCTAGTTACGGCCTCGACTTTGACGCCGGCTGCCAGCTCAATTTCGTAGCGGGTCACTGTTGGGCCTCGAGAGAACCCAACCACAGTGGCCTCGACACCGAACTCTTTGAAGACGTTGGTGATTGAAGCCACGATGGCGTCATTCGCTGCCGATTTGGCCTTCGGCGGGGTGCCAGGGGCTAGGTAGGCCGAAGATGGCAAAACGTATGGTCGGCGAGTTGGAATTGGAATCGCGTTCTCGCCTGGTGCAGTGGCTTCCGACTGAGCCGAAGGCGGGGTCGCGACCGGTGCTGGCTGAATGAAAGCCGCCTCCGGGATGGAGATTGGCTGGGTGGCTTGGTCGTCGTAAGCGCTATCTACCGAGGGCACATCGGTGGCCACTGCATTGCCGAATAAAGCGTCAAAGTCGTCGCCGTCGCCTTCAACAAATGAGTCGGCTGGCAAAAGGGGGGTGTCAAAAGCGGGTTCTTCTTCGGACTTGCCGCGGCGCCACCAAGGCACCTTGGTTCCGTCGAAGGCATCTGGAATTTCTTCTTCGAGTGGCTCAACCGATTTGCGATCGGCAGACTCTCCGAATAGGTAAACGCTCAGTTCACGGAGGCGCTCGGCAATGCGGTTTGGCGCAGTTTTGGTCATGATCAGAAGCGAGCCAAAAGAGAACGCGATGAGAACGGGAACCGTTCCCCAAATTCCCAAAAGCTGCATAAAGACCACGGAGATGAGCCAACCGAAGATTCCGCCTGCGTAGGCGAGCTCCCACTCCCCTGCAGAGGGGTCAGGCTGCGTTCCAAAAACGTGAAAGTATCCACTGATTGAAACGATGAAGAGAAATAGGCCAATACCGATTCGGCCGTTGTCTCGAACAGTTGATGGGTGACGCATTAGGTAAATCGCAAAGATGACCATAAGCACCGGGAGGCCAAAGGCAACTCGGCCAAACAACGCTCCAAAAGTCCAGACGTGAAGGCCGATGGCCCACTCTTGCTTTACTAAAACCCAGCTGATGAAGGCACCGATGATGCCAAGCAGAAACAAGAAGAACGGAATGCCGTCGCGGCGATCTTCTTTAGAGATTTTCTCAGGGCTCAGGGCTCGCGCCGCTGCCCCCACCGAATGAGCGAAGAACATGTAGACCGCTGTCAGGGCCGCGCGCTGAACTTGCCCTAACCGGTTTAGCGGCGGGTTTGCGAGGTGGTGTCGGTCTGCGTGTAGCCATCAAATAAAACTAACAGCCGGCAGGCTTAGATAAGCGAAGGCACGGCGTTTAGCCGCTAAAAAATCAGCCTTCAATAACCACTGGAATGATCATCGGGCGACGTCGGTGGGCCTTGTTTACCCAAGTTCCGATGGTGCGGCGAATAACTTGCTGAAGCGCGTAAGTGTCACGCACGCCCTCGCCAGCAGCCTCGGCCATCGCGCGCTCGATTAGTGGTTTCACCGCATCGAAGACGTGGTCCTCTTCGGCGAAAGCGCGAGCACGAATCTCGGGCCCGACAATTACTCGACCGGTTGCTTTATCAATGACGCAGAAGATTGAAATGAAACCCTCGGTTGAGAGCACACGTCGGTCTTGCAAATCATCTTCAGTAATCTTGCCGACAGTTTTTCCGTCTACGTACAGCAGGCCACACTCAACGGCACCGACAACTTCGGCAATGCCGTCGACCAAGTCGATGACCCAGCCATCCTCGGTGATTAGAACGCGCTCAGCTGGCACGCCGGTCTGTTCGGCAAGCTTGCCATTGGCAATTAGGTGACGATATTCACCGTGCACCGGCATCACGTTCTTCGGCTTCAAAATGTTGTAGCAGTAAAGCAATTCGCCGGCGGCTGCGTGGCCAGAGACGTGCACCTTGGCGTTGCCCTTGTGAACCACGTTGGCGCCGAGTTTGGTTAGACCGTCGATTACGCGATAAACCGCGTTCTCGTTGCCTGGGATGAGTGAGCTGGCCAGAATGACGGTGTCGCCCTCGCCAATTGTGATGTCGTGCTCGAGATTGGCCATGCGTGCCAAAACGGCCATTGGCTCACCCTGAGAACCGGTGGACATGTAAACCACTTTGTTATCGGGCATGTTGGCGGCCTGCTTCAGGTCGACGAAATCTTCTACTGAGGCTTTGAGGTAACCCATCTGGATTGCTATTTGCATGTTGCGAACCATTGAGCGACCAACCAAGGCAACCTTGCGGTCATTAGCAACCGCTGCGTCGACAACCTGTTGCACTCGGTGCACGTGGCTCGAGAACGACGCCACGATAACTCGCTTGGTTGCTCGCGAGATGATGTTGTCGATTACTGGGCCGATTTCTTTTTCGAGCGGAGTAAACCCAGGCACATCGGCGTTGGTTGAATCGCTCATGAAGAGGTCGAGGCCCTCTTCGCCAACTCGCGCAAAGGCGCGGAGGTCGGTTAGTCGGCCGTCAAGAGGAAGTTGGTCCATTTTGAAGTCGCCGGTGTGCAGCACGGTTCCGGCTTTGCTGCGAATGACAACGGCGAGCGCATCTGGGATGGAGTGGTTCACCGCAATGAACTCGAGGTCGAAGCCGGCAAGCTTCTCGCGGTCACCCTCGGCTACCACCATGGAATAAGGCTGGATGCGGTGCTCTTTGAGCTTGGCTTCAACAAAGGCAAGGGTGAGGGCTGAACCAAGCAGCGGGATGTCTTGCTTCAAACGCAATAGGTAAGGCACTCCACCGATGTGGTCTTCGTGGCCATGGGTCAAAACGATGCCAATGATGTCATCGAGTCGGTCGTGTAGGTAGCCAAAGTCGGGCAAAATCACGTCGATGCCCGGCTGGTGCTCCTCAGGAAACAGAACGCCGCAGTCGACGATAAGAATCTTGGAGTCAATTTCAAAGACGGTCATGTTGCGACCGATTTCTCCGATTCCGCCGAGCGGAATGATGCGAAGCACACCT
>JBEDKW010000025.1:7874-8723 GCA_041171945.1 Actinomycetota bacterium | reverse complement strand
ACACTCACCAAGGTTCGAACAATAGCTCCGGTGGCACCCCTCGGGGTGTGCCCGTAAGCCGCAGCGTCGTTATTGGCGGGACCAGCAATATCCAAATGTGCCCAAGCGAGCTTCTGAGCCTCGGCGTTCGCAGGCTTTCCGACAAATTCCTTCAAAAAGAGACCACCGATAAGCATTCCGCCGGCACGGTTGCCGATCTTCACGTTGGCAATGTCTGCGATGTCCGAATCTAGAAGCGAACGAAGCTCGACAGGAAGCGGCATGTGCCAAACGAGCTCACCGGCATCAAAAGCGGCGGCTTCAACGGCAGAAATAGCCTCGGCGGTTCCCATGAGACCGGCATACCTATTGCCAAGAGCTATGGTCGCGGCGCCAGTGAGAGTCGCTACATCGATGATGAGATCGGGGTTAGTTTCGCTGGCGGCCGACAAACCGTCGGCCAAAACAAGTCGACCTTCGGCGTCGGTGTTCAAAACCTCAACGGTCTTTCCGTTTCTTATCTTGATTACATCGTTCGGTCTGGTCGCACTGCCTGAAGGCAAGTTCTCCGCTAAGCAGAGCCATGCGGTGGCCTCAACTGGAAGGCCAAGCTTCGCAATGGCGATCAAAGCCTCGAACACGGTGGCCGCGCCGGTCATGTCGTATTTCATGCCAACCATTGATTCAGCTGGCTTCAAGGACAAACCTCCGGAGTCAAAAGTGATTCCCTTTCCCACCAGCGCTAGGTGTTTTGCTGCACCCTTTGGCTTATAAGAAATCTTGACCAATCTAGGTGGTCGAGTTGAACCTTTTCCGACAGCCAGAATGCCTCCGAAACCATCCGCAGCGAGGCGTTTTTCATCCCAGACC
>JBEDKW010000025.1:0-7833 GCA_041171945.1 Actinomycetota bacterium | reverse complement strand
GTCATAGACAGCCCCTTGACGCGCTTCTGAACGATGGCAGTAAACGATTCTGGGTATAGGTCATTCGGGGGAGTGTTGACCAAGTGGCGGGTTGCGAAAACCGTATCAACAAGGATTTCAGTTCTAGAAATTGCGGCCGCTGTGACCTTGTGATCAGAAAGAACGGTGAGCTTGGAAACCTTTACAGCGCTGAGTTTTGGGTCGCCCTTGTAGGCGTTGAACTCGTAGAGACCCAGCGCGGCTCCCTCCAAAATGTTCACAGCGTCAGTTGGGTCTTCAGTCGGTAAGTCGAAAACGATGCTCTCTAGACCGGCAACTGAACGGCTGACCGCGCCGGCAACTTCGCGCAAAGAGTCTTCATCGAGAACCTCTTGACCAATGCCAACGAGCACAAAAACAGATCCATTGGGCCCTGGGATGCGTGTAACCGACTCGTTTTTAGTCTTCACGCCTAGTGATTCAAAATTAATTCCGGCTATCGAAGAGGAATCAACTCGATGCGTTACGAGTTTTACCTTCTTGTTGTCCATTGTTACGCCGATAACGATGGCCTGGTTCTTTGAGAAAGCTGGCGCTTTGCTGGTGACGTTCATCTTTGGATTGGTCATATTGACAATGCTAAACCCCGTCTAGTTAGGATGATTTCATGGTTGACCCAAGAACTCTGTTTGATTTCGTTGAAGACGCACCCACAGTGCCACTTGGTTTGCACATGCTTGGTGGGCTATCTGGGTTTACCGACGCTGGGTCAACTCTTAGCCAAATTTCTGACAACATTTTTGCAAATCTCGAGCACAAACTCGTCGTCAGTTTTGTCAACGACGAATTGCTCGACTACCGCTCCCGCCGTCCAGTGATGTTTTTTGAGAGAGATCACATTGCTGAATATGAGCCGGCTCAACTCGGCATCTATTTGGTTTACGACGAAGTTAAACAACCCTTTCTCTATCTTCACGGCTACGAACCGGATTTCAAGTGGGAGGCCTTTGTTGAGGCCGTTGGCGATTTAATTGAAATTTTTGATGTGGCCGATTTCACCTGGGTTCACGCCATTCCTTTTCCATTGCCGCATACTCGCGCGGTTGGCATCACGGTCTCTGGTAATCGACAGGATCTAATCGACTCTGTTTCGGAATGGAAACCACAGACTCAGGTTCTGGGTTGCCAACGGTTGGCTACGTTCTCCTAGTTCCTCACTACCTAAGCGACAGCTCATTCCCACCGGCAGCTGTTGCTGGCTTTGAGCAAATATCTTCAGCCACGGGGCTCATTTTTCCAACAGACGGACTACGTGATGAGGGCACGGTTTTCTTGGGCCGACTCAAGGAGCAGCTCGTTCAGAATGAGGAACTTGCTCGGGTAGTTAGTGCTCTTGAACAGGGATACCTAAACGACAAGACTGGCCCAATCAGCGCCCCAATTTCAAAACCGGCCACGAAAATGCCAACAGCTGATGAAATAGCCTCGGAGCTCGAAGGTTATCTAGCGAGCCGCGCTAAAAACGAGGGTAACGAAAGCTAGACCACAAATCGGGTATGCGTAGTTTCCTCGGCGTTCGCCCATTGGTCTTTCATCAATTGAAGATCCATGGCTTTGATTGGCCGAGAAACCAAAGTCGGCTCGCCCCAGAGTTGAAAGATTCTTGGTGCAAAATACTCGCCGTTCGAGCCCGATGATGCTCGAACAATGTTCTCGGCGCCTCGTTTTGCGGTCTGAGCAAGAAGTAATTCGGCAGCTCTTGTTATCTTCGTGCCGTAAGGCTCAGCCCGGGCGAACCCAGGATGAGCGGCTACCGAAACTGCACTGATCCCGGCCTCATCAATTAGCCTCGCCAAGTTGAAGGCAAACAGAAGATTCAAAAACTTAGAGTCCGCGTATGCCTTGCCCTCGTCAAATGTTTCGGGAGCAATGCTTGTTGGACTTAGCTTCGCCCTTGTGGCCACTATCGAGGAAACGGTAACCACTCGGGCAGCTTTTGCTCGTGAAGGCCACAATCCGGCTGTCAGGGCAAAGTGCCCCAAATGATTCACCCCGGTGTGCCATTCGAAGCCATCTTCGGTCGGCTTGAATGGCCGTTCAATCTTGGCCCCGGCGTTGTTGATAAGAAGACTCCACTGCGCTGTGTTTTGACCTGCAACAAACTGCTGCACAGATTTTAGAGAGGACAAATCAAGGTGAGCTACCTCGATGTGGCTTCCGGGAACAATGGCTCGAATTCGTTTAGCCGCGGCATTGCCTCGACTCTCGGAGCGAACAGCCAGCACCACCTGGTATTTCTCTTGTGCAAGCGCAACGGCCGTGTGAAACCCCAGGCCAGAATTGGAGCCGGTGACTAGTGCGCGCATTCACTCAGGATAGTGAATGGAAACGTATCGGCTGTCGAGGACTTTGAGGAATAAATCGATGGTTTCGTTCGTTGATTCACTCTAAGAGTTATCGAAATAGGTTCTTCAAAATGGAACCAAGTCTCAATAACCCGTGGCATAATGTTAAGCGGACCCAGTCGTTCTCGTCTTTTTGAGAATTTGACATGGGTCTTTGTACTGCCTAAATCTTTAGTTCTAACGAGCATAGATATCGAGAGGTAATCGTGGCGAAGCAATCAAGCGAATCAGCTCCCGTTAAGAAGCGGGGCTTCTTTTCGAATTTGCTGAACTCCACTGAGAAGCCAAACGGGGACGCGAAGGCCTTAGACACAAAGCCAGCCAAAACGTCGGGGGACAAAACTAAATCTGAAAAGGAACCCCAAGCCATCGCTGCTTCAACAAAAACCAAACCAACCACTGCCAAACCAGTTGCTAAAGATGTCATCTCAAAGACTCCAGCTGCGAAAACTCCGGCCGTGAAGACTCCAGCTGCAAAGACTCCGGCCGTGAAGACTCCAGCTGCGAAAACTCCGGCCGTGAAGACTCCAGCTGCGAAAACTCCGGCCGTGAAGACTCCAGTAGCAAAGGTGCCAGTTGCAAAGGTGCCAGTTGCAAAGACTCCAGTAGTGAAGGCCGAGAAGGCTCCTACCAAGGCGGCAGCTGCAAAAGCCGCAAAAGCGGTCGATGCTCCTAAGGTAACCAAAGCAAAGTCACCGAAGGCAACCAAGGCAGCAAAGGGCCTAGCTGATGGTGAAGACATCGATATGGAAGATGCTGACGATTTAGAGTCTGTTGACGAAATTGTTGCAGAGGCTGGCGCGGTTGTTGACATTGCAGCCGTAGATGAAGAGCACGGCGATGACGATCACGATGAAGAAGAGAAGCTTGTTGTGCCTGAGGGCGCCATGGTTCTGTCCAACCGTGAAGAAGACGACATCCCAGTGCAAACCACCACTATCACTGGTGCAACAGCGGACCCGGTAAAAGACTATTTGAAGCAAATCGGCAAGGTTGCCTTGCTGAATGCTGAGCTTGAAGTTGAGCTTGCTAAGCGCATCGAAGCCGGCCTATTTGCTGAAGAGAAACTTGCTGGCGAGAAGAAAATTTCAAAGGACATGGAACGCGACCTGAAGTGGGTCGTTAAAGATGGACAACGAGCGAAGAGCCACCTCCTGGAGGCAAACCTTCGTCTAGTGGTTAGCCTTGCGAAGCGTTACACCGGCCGTGGAATGCAGTTCCTCGACCTCATTCAAGAAGGCAACCTAGGTCTCATCCGTGCGGTTGAAAAGTTTGACTACACCAAGGGCTACAAGTTCTCTACCTACGCAACTTGGTGGATTCGCCAGGCAATCACCCGCGCAATGGCCGACCAAGCCCGCACCATCCGCATCCCGGTGCACATGGTGGAAGTAATTAACAAGCTTGCTCGAGTCCAGCGTCAACTACTGCAAGATCTTGGCCGCGAACCGACTCCTGAGGAGCTAGCGCGCGAATTGGACATGACACCTGAGAAGGTTGTTGAAGTTCAGAAGTATGGCCGCGAACCAATCTCACTATCGACGCCTCTTGGTGAAGACGGCGATAGCGAGTTCGGCGACCTCATTGAGGACACCGAAGCTGTTGTTCCTGCGGATGCTGTTGGTTTCACCATGTTGCAGCGTGAGCTAGAGCGCATTCTTGACTCCCTTCACCCGCGCGAAGCCGGCGTGATTCGCAGCCGATTCGGCCTTGGCGATGGTGTTCAGAAGACCCTTGACCAGATCGGTGAAGAATTCGGCGTAACCCGCGAGCGAATTCGTCAGATTGAGTCAAAGACGATGTCTAAGTTGCGCCACCCGTCTCGCTCACAGATGCTTCGCGACTACCTAGAAAACTAGTCAATGCGCTATCTGCCAGCAATCTTGATTGGTCGCGCAGCGCGAGTTCTGATTCGATTGATTCGCCCAGGCGGAGGTTCGGCCTTGCCTGGCTTGGTTTTGAGCAAGATCGCACCCAAATTGCTTGCTAAAACCTTTGCGTCGTTTCGCGATGGCGTCATCGTGGTAACGGGTTCGGCCGGAAAGTCGACCACCACCAAGATGCTCGTTGCAATTGTTAGAGCACACGGAATTGCGGTCTTCACAAACCCTTCGACGGCCAACATTACGCAGGGTTTTTACTCGGCAGTGATTGAGAAATCTAACCTATTAGGGCAGATACCCGGCGATGTTGCCATCTTGGAGATGGACGAAGGACACGCGACCGGGCTTACAGAAATGTTTTCCCCCAAATTGGTTTCGATACTCAATGTTCTCGAGGATCAACTCGATCGTTTTGTCGATCCTGCGTTGGTTCGAGAAAAACTTGCTCTGGTGGCATCGCGCTCGGTTGGGCCAGTCGTTCTAAACGCCGATGACCAAAATCTTTTACTAATCGCCGAAGATCTCAGGACGGCTGAAGTGTCGTGGTTCGGAATCTCAGAGTCAGTAGCTAAAACTGGAAGAGCTGGGTTGGGCGTGGCAGCCACTTATTTGACAGCTATTTCAAGGCCGTCGGCACAGACCGAGATTGTTAGCGTGACCGGTAGGAGTGCGCGAGCACGCACAGCAGGCACCGAGATTGATTTCGATTTGCCCAACCGAGGTTTGCACTATGCCACCGATGCCGCGGCCGCCCTCGAGTCTGCCAGTCGCTACTTAGGGGCACGTTTCGACCCCTCATTAGCCGCAAGAGTATTAACCGACTTGCCGCCCGTATTCGCTAGAGGAGAAATAGCTCAAGTGAACGGTGAAGATGTTGAGTTCATTTTGGTTCAGAACCCGATGAGCTTTCAATTGAACCTAGATAGCCTTCTTCCAAACACCGAGCAAATTATGGTCGCTATCGGTCGCGATGTGCACGATCCTTCTTGGCTCTGGACAGTTGACCTAGCAAAGCTCACGCACGCCGATGTAGTTAGTGGCTTCAACTACGCAGAGATTGCGCTGAGAATTGCTTTTGAAGACATTCCGATTGGCTTGGTCGAGGGAGATCTCGAGAAGGCCCTCGAAGCATTCTTTGCCTTACCTTTGCCAGCCACGGGCCACAAGACGGTAATTTTTTCAGCCGATGCAATGCGTCGAACTCGGCGCATACTTGGATTCAATGACCCAGAGTCGGTGGACCGATGATCATTTCCCTAGTGGCGCTTTTTCCGAATCACCTAAACCTTAATGGCGACTTGGCCAACATTCGAGTTTTGCAACAGCGTCTTGCCTGGCGGGGTGTTGAGTGCGTGGTCACCCTTGTCGAAAAGGGTGACAGCATCCCGAAGGACACTGACTTCATTCTCATCGGGCATGGTTCTGAAGCCGCCTGGAACGATTTGGAAGTAGCGTTGGGTTCTATCAAAACTGAGTTGGTCAATGCATTCGAGAGTGGCGTTTCTGGCCTTGCGGTGGCATCTGGCTATGAAAGGCTCTACGACCTAAGTCCTCGAGCCTCCCTGGCTCTTTTTCCAGACCCAATTCTCCGCACCGAGCGCAGTTCTCGTTTTACTTTGGGCGAGTTGGCCGGTCACCAAACGTTGGGCTACCTCAACAGCGATGCCAAACTCCCGTTGTTAGTGCAGCATCAAAACCTTTACGGAACTCTCCTACATGGACCGGTACTTGCGAAGAATGAATGGTTGGCGGAGTCGATTATCAAGTCGATTTTCGAAAGACGGCATGCGCCGCTGCCTGAAATCCGGGCAAAAGAAAAGGCCGACCAAGTGGCCGGCCTAATCTCTAAAATCTGGGAACTCGAAGAGCCTCTAGCGAGAGAGTAGCTTCTCGGTTTCGTCGTGCCATGAAAGCGCGATTGGCTCAAGCTTCGCTCGCTGCTCGTTGCCGTGGTGGGAACAAAAAATCAACTCGCCGGTCGACAAGGTGACACGAATGTATGCCTGCGCGCCACAAATGTCACAACGGTCGTTGGCATTGAGGGTTGATTCGGCAGAAGATTCGTTGACCGAATCTTGGACTGTTTGATCTGCTGACTGCATTTGGTCTCCTTCTGACTCTTATAGTTCAACACAGCCAAGCTGGATTTAGTCCTTGGTTAGTGCCGATTTCGCTAACTGCGAAGTTTTCAGAGTCTGTGTTTACTCAGCCGTGTCAGACCATGCGGCTCAGCACAGGCGGGATAACCTTCTTTAGTGCCCAATTCAGACTATTCAGCTCGCCATCTCTCCGTTCTAGAGGGGCTCGAGGCTGTTCGTAAAAGGCCGGGTATGTATATCGGTTCCACCGATAGCAGAGGGCTGATGCACTGCCTTTGGGAGATCATCGATAACTCTGTCGATGAGGCTCTTGCTGGTCATGGAAATCGCATCGAAGTCATTCTCCACAAGGACTCGAGCGTTGAAGTTCGCGACAAGGCTCGCGGTGTCCCTGTTGACATCGAGCCAAAGACTGGCCTCTCGGGAGTTGAAGTCGTCTTTACAAAATTGCACGCCGGCGGAAAATTTGGCTCTGGCTCGTATGCTGCCTCCGGCGGTCTTCATGGTGTCGGTGCCTCGGTAGTCAATGCGCTCTCTGAGCGTCTTGATGTAGAGGTAGACCGAGATGGCAAAACCTACAAAATGTCTTTTAGGAGGGGTGAGCCAGGCTTCTTTGACGACTCAAAGGGGTTGGCACCAAATAACCCTTTCAAACCCTTCGAAGATGCCTCAGTTCTAAAAGAAATTGGCAAGGTCGCCAAAGGGGTAACTGGTACTCGTGTTCGCTACTGGGCGGACCCTCAGATTTTCATCAAGGACGCTGTTTTTGCAAGTGATGAACTCGTTGCCCGAGCGAGGCAAACTGCCTTCCTAGTTCCGAGTCTCGCAATTGGCATCACGGATGAAAGAGCCTCAGAGTCAGTTCATCAAGAGTTTAGATATGACGGTGGCATAGTCGAATTTGCGGACTTCTTGGCGAAGGATCCGGCGTTGACAGCAACGTGGAAACTTTCTGGGTCTGGCAAATTCACCGAGACAATCCCTGTTCTCGACGAGGGCGGAAACATGGTTTCTCGAGACGTTGAGCGCGAGTGTGAAGTTGATGTGGCCGTGCGCTGGGGCACGGCCTATGACACTGAGATTCGTTCATTCGTCAACATTATTTCCACGTCAAAGGGCGGAACCCACCTAGTGGGTTTCGAGCAAGCTCTTTTAAAGACACTTCGCACTCAAATTGAGTCGAACGCTCGAAAACTTAAGCTTGGCAACGACAAAATCGAAAAGGACGACGTCCTTGCAGGCCTCACAGCGGTGGTTACCGTTCGTCTCTCCGAGCCGCAATTTGAAGGTCAAACTAAGGAGATCCTCGGTACTCCAGCGGTCAAAAACATTGTCGCGAACGTGGTCACTAAGGCTCTCAACGAACGTCTAAACAGCCCAAAGCGCGACGACAAGAGTCAGGCTTCGCTGCTGCTTGAAAAAGTAGTGACAGAGATGAAATCTCGAATCTCGGCGAGATCTCACAAA
>JBEDKW010000024.1:1016-9140 GCA_041171945.1 Actinomycetota bacterium | reverse complement strand
CACCCTGATTGAGCAAACTCAAAAGAGCTTCGATGAGACCGAAGCTCGTGCCATGGCCGAGAAGATGGCGAAGGACAACTTCACCCTCGAAGACTTCATGGATCAGATGCAGCAGCTTCGCAAGATGGGTTCACTCAAGAGCATGTTGGCCATGATGCCTGGTGCTGGCCAGATGCGCGCTCAGCTTGACAACTTTGATGAAAAAGAAATCGACCGCACCGAGGCAATTATTCGCTCGATGACACCGGCCGAAAGACGTCAGCCAAAACTTCTGAACGGCTCACGTCGTTCAAGAATCGCCCGAGGCTCGGGCATGACAGTCACCGATGTGAACTCGTTAGTGAACCGCTTTGAGCAGGCCTCCAAAATGATGAAGACCGTTGCCAAGGGCGGCGTTCCGCAGATGCCGGGCATGCCTCAAATGCCTGGGATGGGCAACTTCGGTGCAGCAAAATCAAAAACCAAAGACAAGAAAAAGGGGTCGAAGTCGGGTAACCCTGCTAAACGAGCCGCCGAAGAGGCTGCACGTTCAATTGGCGAGAAGCCTTCCTCTGCCGGTGAAACTGGCGCCGGTTCGTCCTTTGGCCTTCGCTAAATAGCCAAATCCAAAGAAAAATTCGACAGTTAGTTATAAATCGGGCGGTTTCGACTAGCGAATCTCGGTGTTTTCTGGCAGACTAGAGCGGTTGCCGTGCGTTTGACCCTCTAAACAAGCGCAAACGGAACCCCTAGAGCTTTTTCTACCGAGTGTGCCCCCACGCTCACGGTTGATCGTTCGCCTCATTACGAATAAACAGGAGCAATCGTGGCTGTAAAAATCCGCCTAAAGCGTCTCGGAAAAATCCGTTCGCCGCACTACCGCATCGTTGTAGCAGACTCACGCACCAAGCGTGACGGTCGCGTCATCGAAGAAATTGGTCGTTACATCCCGACCGAGAACCCATCTTTCATTGAAGTCAACTCTGAGCGCGCTCAGTACTGGCTAGGCGTTGGCGCTCAGCCAACCGAGCAGGTTGCTGTGCTTCTAAAGCTCACCGGTGACTTCCAGGCTTCAAAGGGCGACAAGAACGCCAAGAACGTCGTACAGACCAAGGCTCCAAAGCCTGAGTTCATCATCGACACCAAGAAGAAGACTGTTCTTCTTGCGAAAGAAGAACTTGTTGCCAAGAAGGCTCCAGTTGTTGAAGCTCCAGCTGAAGAGGCACCAGTTGCCGATGCAGCTGTTGAAGCAGAAGCAGTTGTCGAAGCTCCAGTTGAGGCAGCTGCAGAAGCAGTTGTCGAAGCAGCAGCAGAGACCCCAGCAGCCGAAGACGTCATCGCCGAGGCTGCAGATGCAGCTGAAGAAGCCGT
Source organism: Actinomycetota bacterium (assembly GCA_041171945.1). Lineage (GTDB taxonomy): Bacteria > Actinomycetota > Actinomycetes > Actinomycetales > Microbacteriaceae > Rhodoluna. The sequence continues at coordinate 7,790 of JBEDKW010000024.1, read as the reverse complement.
CGAAATGATTGAAGACGCTGTAGCTGAGCTGAAGAAGCTGCAGTAGTAGAAGAGGCCTAAAAAAGTGCTAGCCGCTGCGCTCGAACACCTGGTCAAGGGCATCGTCGATAATTCCGACGACGCAACCGTGACTGCACGCTCAACCTCGCGAGGAGACTTGCTTGAGGTTCACGTGCACCCAGACGATCTGGGCCGCGTGATCGGGCGCAACGGCCGCACCGCAAAGGCTTTGCGCACCGTCGTAAACGCACTTGCCGATGGCAAAAAAGTTCGCGTAGACGTGGTTGATACCGATTTCTAGCAAGCAAACGCTTCGAGTTGGCCGTTTGGTCAAAGCCCACGGTCTCAAAGGTGCTTTCAAACTCGAGCTCTACACCGACAGCCCAAACGAGAGATTCACTCCGGGAGCTGTTCTACAACTTCAGGTTCCTGACACCTCACCATGGTTTGGCAAGACCGTCACGGTCAATGAACTTCGCTGGTACAACCAGTCGGCCGTTCTATTCATCAAAGACATCGAAGACCGCAACGCGGCCGAGTCTCTCATCAAAGCGATTCTCTTGGTCGATTCAGACCCAGAAGAACTTCCTACCGAGCCAGACGCTTGGTATGACCACCAGCTGATTGGCCTAAAAGCCATTCGCAACTCAGTTGAGATTGGCAAGGTCATCCGTGTTGAGCACCTGCCAGCGCAAGACTGCCTAGTTATCGAAACCGAAACTGGCGAAGTGCTGTTGCCGTTTATCAAGGCTTTCGTGCCAATGGTAGACATTGAAAAGGCTGAGGTTACAGTCACCCCACCTGGTGGCCTATTCGAAGAGCTACCTGAGGCCTAACCGTGCGCATCGATGCGATCACGATCTTTCCTGATTACTTTCAGGTTCTAGATATTTCTTTGTTGGGCAAGGCCCGAGAAAATGAAATTATCGATTTGCGCGTGCACGATCTTCGCGACTACACCCATGACAAACACCGCACCGTAGACGACAGCCCATATGGCGGCGGCGCCGGAATGCTAATGAAGCCAGAGCCTTGGGGTGAAGCATTCGACGAGATCTTGCCTGCCGACGGCAGTGCCATCGTTATTTTCACCAACCCAGCCGGCGAGCTATTCAAGCAAGCAACCGCCCAAGAATTGGCTAGTGCCGAGCACATTGTTTTTGCCTGCGGTCGGTATGAGGGAATCGACCAACGGGTCGTCGACTACGCCGAGACCAAGGCGAATGTTCGCTTGATTAGCCTCGGCGATTATGTTTTGAACGGCGGCGAAGTTGCCGCACTTGCCATGATTGAGGCCATTGCCAGACTCATTCCAGGTGTTATTGGCAATGCCGAAAGCCTGATTGAAGAGTCACATTCTGACGGTCTACTTGAATACCCGAGCTACACAAAGCCTGCGACTTGGCGCGAACTCGATGTGCCAGAAGTTCTTCGCGGCGGAAACCACGCAGCGATTGCCAAATGGCGAAAAGAGCAACAAATTGAACGCACCAAGCGCGTTCGCCCAGACCTTTTGCCCGAATAAATCCGCTTTGCGTTGCCATGGGGCGTGAACTGTGGCAAACTAGTGAAGTTGTTCGCCTTCGATGTTCTGCCGCAGGGGAACTTGGCACTATGAACAACACCAATCAATTGCTACAACTAACCCCGTTGTTGACCTGCGCGCAGTAACAGAGAGCGATACAAAAAATGCATATTCTTGACTCAGTCGACGCAGCATCCCTGCGTTCAGACATCCCAGCCTTCCGCGTTGGAGACACTGTCAACGTCCACGTAAACATCATTGAAGGCTCTCGCAGCCGTGTCCAGGTTTTCAAGGGCATCGTTATCCGCCGTTCAGGCGAGTCAGTTCGCGAGACTTTCACCGTTCGCAAGATTTCATTCCAGGTTGGTGTTGAGCGTACTTTCCCAGTTCACTCACCAGTTCTAGAAAAGATCGAAGTTGTTTCACGCGGTGCAGTTCGCCGTGCCAAGCTTTACTTCCTACGCGACCTTCGCGGCAAGAAGGCAAAGATCCGCGAAAAGCGCGACAACATCTAAATCGCCATTTACTGTTAAGTTATGAGCGACCTCGGACGTTTTATTAGTCCGCAAAGAAGAGCACCACGCAACCAGTCTGACCTCCAAAACAAATGGAGTCGGTTCAGGAAGAACATTTTTGTATCTTTCTTAATCGATTTGGTGGTCATCGTTGGAACTGCGTTGGTGCTTTCTCTTTTAATCAAGACTTTCTTGATTCGCTCATTCTTTATACCCTCCGGCTCGATGCTGGAGACCCTGCAAATTGATGACCGCATTATTGTCAATGAGCTAGTTCCAGACCTTGTCCCAATCCAGCGCGGCGATGTTGTGGTCTTTAAAGACCCAGGTGGCTGGCTAGGCGCAATTGAGACCCCAGTTCTCGATCCAATTTCTGCCGCTGGAGAATGGCTTCTATCGGCGTTCGGTATTTCCGCGCCTGACAGCAGCCAGCACTTGGTTAAGCGAGTCATCGGCATCGGTGGTGACGTAGTGCTTTGCTGCGACGCCGACGGCAAGCTGACCATCAACGGTGCACCAATCACAGAGCCGTACCTTGCTCCGGGGTCTGAACCGTCAACACTCGAGTTCAAAGTCACTGTGCCAGAAGGCTCCATCTGGGTCATGGGTGACAACCGTGGCAGCAGTGAAGACTCTCGCTACCACCCAGACCTTCCGAGCAAGGGTTTTGTTGCCGAAGAATTTATAGTCGGTCGCGCTTTTGTTGTGAGCTGGCCTTTCCAAAACTGGACTTGGCTCGATAACTACCCTGATGTCTTCAAAGACGTTCCCAAGCCTTGACCTAGAGCGCTCGCTCTGGGCGGCTGGCTCACGCTTTGTCATCGGCATGGATGAGGTGGGTCGAGGCGCCATTGCCGGCCCGGTAGCCGTTGGTGTTGCCTTAGTTGACCGTGACTCGGCCTCGGCAAGCGAGCCATGGCCAGCCAAACTATGCGACTCAAAACTTATCAGCGAAAAAATTCGCAATGAAATTCTTGAGCCGGTGCAAAACTGGGTTTCCGCTTCAGCCGTAGGCATGTCGTCGGCCAATGAAATCGACTCCAAGGGGATCGTTGCGGCCCTAGCCCTTGCCGCTGGTCGGGCGCTTGACGTGCTGCTGGCCGATGTCGACCTTCGCGTTGCGATTGCCAGAGATGGCGCAACTATCATCCTTGACGGTTCTCATAACTGGTTAGGTGCAAAGGCCTCAGGCATCGATGTGGTGGTTCGAACCAAGGCTGACCGAGATTGTGTTTCGGTTGCTGCAGCGTCGGTGATTTCAAAGGTCGAACGAGACAACCTGATGATTGCTCTTGCCAGTAGCTACCCAGAGTTCGGTTTTGCCGGGCACAAGGGTTATGCCGCCGAGACACACATCGCAGCGGTTCGTAGCCTCGGGCCCAGCGCAGAGCACCGCGTTACTTGGCTGACTAAAATCTTGGCCTAGCCGCTCTGCCAAAAAATCTTTGTCTGGTGATTAGCGGATGGTCTAACCTCACTTGGCTAATAGACTTTGAACTATGGATGAAAACGAATTCGACGACTACGACAGAGAAGCTGAACTAGCTCTCTATCGCGAGTATCGCGATGTCGTGGCCACCTTCAAATATGTGGTCGAGACCGAGCGTCGTTTTTACCTTGCCAACGAGGTGTCTCTAGAGCGCGTCGATTCGGGCGACGACTTCTATTTCGAATTGAACCTCAGCGATGTTTGGGTCTGGGACATTTACCGCACCGACCGATTTGTGAACACGGTTCGAGTACTAACTTTCAAGGATGTCAACGTTGAAGAGTTGTCGGGCAAGGCCTTCAATATTCCTAAGGAACTCGCAGTAGGCGAATAGTTTCAACAGGGTCTCCTGGCCCTAATTTCTGCACAGATTCACCCAGCGGTGACCAAAATGGTTGCCGCTTTTGTCATGTTTGGTGCATGAGTGCCAATCAAACCCTGGGCCGTTATGGCGAAGAACGTGCTGCCGACTATCTTTGTGGCCTCGGCTACACAATTCTGCATCGAAACTGGCGAGGCCCCTCCGGAGAAATAGATCTAATCGCTAGCGATCGTGGTCGATTCGTGTTTGTCGAGGTGAAGACCCGCAACGGCAAAGGTTTTGGGCATCCCTTTGAAGCCATCACCCAAGAAAAAGTCAATCGCATGCGAAAGCTGGTTGCTCAGTGGTGTGAGTCGCAACAGTTATCTGGAGCCAGAGTTCGGCTTGATGCCGTTGCTGTTTTAGTCAGTGGTGGCCGAGTGAACATTGAGCACCTAAAGCAGGTCTACTGATGTCGCTGGCCAAAAGCTACGCCGTAAGTTTGATGGGTTTGGCAGGCACCCTCATCGAAGTTGAGGCGGAAATTTCGAGCAACCTTCCGAGTTTTGTTTTGATTGGCCTGCCAGATGCTTCTCTAAGCGAGGCGAAAGATCGAGTTCGGGCAGCCAGTCACAACAGTGGGCTTTCGATGCCCGCTCGTCGAGTCACCATAAATCTCTCGCCAGCCTCGGTTCCCAAGCATGGTGCCAGTTTCGATCTGGCAATTGCCCTAAGCATCATGGCCGCCGGTGGTTTAGTTCGAGCCGACTCGGTGGCTAAGTGGGTCCATCTCGGCGAACTTGGCCTCGATGGCACAGTTCGTCAAATTCCGGGGGTCTTACCTGCGCTACTCGGGGCAAAAGGTGCTGGCTTCAAACACGCTGTAGTTCCGCTAGCCAATCTCGCCGAAGCTCAACTGGTCGATGGCATCAAGGTTGTGGGCGCTAGCCACCTTAGGCAAGTGGCCAAATTGCACGGCGCCGAAATCGAAGCGGATGAGTGCACCAACGAGATTCGCACCGCAAGCGACCTTTTGCCACCAGCCACTCCGTTTCTAATACCAGACATCAGCGATGTGATTGGGCAAGAAGAAGCAATCCATGCGCTCACCGTGGCAGCTGCGGGCGGGCATCATCTTCTGATGGTTGGCCCACCGGGTGCCGGCAAAACCATGCTTGCCGAGCGCTTGCCAACTCTTCTGCCAGATTTGCCACTGCGAGAAGCGCTCGAGACCACCGCAATTTATTCGATAGCCACTAATCGAGTGGCTGCAAACGGTGGGTCGCTCATCACTAGGCCGCCATTCGAGGCACCTCATCACAGCGCTTCGGTCAGTTCATTGGTCGGTGGTGGCATGGGGTTTCCTCGGCCGGGCCACATTTCACTCGCCAATCACGGTGTTTTATTCTTGGATGAGGCTCCCGAGTTTCAGAAGCCGGTTCTCGAGGCGCTGCGACAACCGCTCGAGTCGGGCGAAGTCATCATCAATCGTTCCGCTGGCACAGCCAGGTTCCCGGCGCGTTTTCAGCTGGTTCTGGCGGCAAACCCATGCCCCTGCGGAAGGCTCTCAGGCAAAGGTCAGCGCTGCGTTTGCTCCCAGGCTCAAAAGTTGCACTACGCGGCGAGGCTTTCGGGGCCATTGCTCGATCGAGTAGATATTCGACTTGCCATCACACCGGCAAACCCCGCTCAGATGGCAATCGGCAACCAAAGCGAGGTTGCCAGAAAGACTTCGGCCGTTGCCCGAATCGAAGTGGCCAACGCCAGAGCGGCCGCATCCGACCGCCTAAATCAAACACCTTGGTTTATCAACGCTCAGGTGCCGGGCCCTTACCTTCGTAACCAACTCAAAACGCAGTCGGCAGTCACGGCCCAACTCGATCGAGCACTAGACCGAGGGGCCATGAGCATGCGAGGTTATGACCGCTGCCTCCGATTGGCCTGGACATCAGCTGACCTAGCCGGGCGAGCTAGCCCAACCCTAGAAGACGTTTCAATGGCCATTTATCTGCGCGGCAGCGAAAACCCAATGGAGCCAAGATGAGCGCGGCAGACCTCAGGGTTTCCTCTTTAGAAATAGCCAAGGCTCTCGAAGGGCAAATCATCGGTGTCGAAGATCTGGAGGAGCATTTTGCACATCTAGCCTGGAGCAACATTTGTGAACCCGGTGACGGCTTTGCTGGCCTACTGGTCGGCGCTTTCGGTGCTGCAAAGGCTTTGGCAATAGAACTCGAAGAGCCAAACGCTAGCCGTCTTTCTAGCTTGCTGGTTAAAGCTGGGCTCGATCACGAAGATCAAAAAGTGTTTGGCAGGCTCGAAGTGAACCTTCGGGATGCCAGAGAGCGCTGGCGAAGCCGAAAGTCGCTGGCTTTGGTGCTTGAGTCGCTCGAACGCATCCGGGCCCTAGAGGGCACCGTGCTCACGCCTGGGTCGCAACTGTGGCCGCAGCAGCTGGGAGATCTAGGTCGCCACGCCCCTCACGCGCTTTGGATTAGAGGCAGACCAGAGGTTATTGAAGGTTCAAACCGTTCGGTTGCGATTGTGGGGTCAAGGGACGCCACTAGTTATGGGGAGTTAGTCACGAGTGAACTCGTTGGCCCCCTGGTGGCAAAAAACTTCACAGTGGTTTCGGGAGGTGCCTTCGGCATCGACGGCATGGCTCACCGCTCTGTCTTGGCGTTGGGCGGCAACACGATTGCCGTCATGGCAGGGGGAATAGACCGGCTCTACCCATCCGGACACATCCCAATGCTTCAGAACATGATTAGGTCGGGTGCTGTGATTAGTGAGCTGCCACCGGGCATGGCACCAACCAAATGGCGGTTTTTGCAGCGCAACCGCGTAATTGCGGCTCTCAGCCAAGCAACAGTGGTGGTTGAAGCCAACTGGCAATCTGGCGCTATGAACACTGTCAAACACGCCGAAGAGTTAGGCAGGCCAGTAG
>JBEDKW010000024.1:0-1008 GCA_041171945.1 Actinomycetota bacterium | reverse complement strand
ACTTCACCCAAGTCGGCAGGTTGCCACAAACTGATTCGAGAACAACGAGCCACGCTGATAGCCGACAGCTCGGACTTGCTTGAATTGCTCAATGAGAGCGGGGCTGCAAGACCACAGGATCTTCAACTGCCTGGCTTGGGAGCCCTCGAAACTAGGGCATTAGACGCAATTGGATTTTCTGTGTTGGGCCTAGAAGACATATGTGCCGACTCCGGCCTAACTAAAGATGAAGCTCGCATCGCACTTGGGTCGCTCGAACTCGAGAGTTTGGTGTCTCGAAGCTCCGATGGGTGGCGAAGATCACAAACTACGCTTTGAGGTGTGCCCACAAGTTTTGATCGAGCTTTAGAACAGTTCGCTGCCCACCTAGATGCGGGTCGCGGTTATTCGGCGCACACTGTGAAGGCTTACGCCAGCGATGTTGGCGATCTCGGGGCCTTTCTCAAGGTTCGGGGCGCGGAAACTGGTCAGGTTAGAGGCGCAGAGGCACTCGATCTTGAGATTCTTGATTTAGAAGCTCTCGATCTTGAAGCACTGCGCGACTGGCTGTGGCAGGCAACCCAGCAGGGGCTCACCAAGGCAACCATTGCTCGCAAGAGTGCGGCCATCCGTTCTTTTACCGCTTGGCTCTATAAGAGCGAGCTTCTCGCCAGCGACCCCGGTCTTCGCCTGCGCTCGCCGAAGGCGGGTCGAACTTTGCCCAAGGTTGTCTCAAGAGAGAGCCTGGCTCTGATCTTCGATTCGCTTGAATTGAAGGCGGTTGATGACAACCCGACCGGCATCCGTGACCTTTTGGTTTTTGAAATTCTTTATGCAACCGGCATTCGTGTCAGCGAACTAGTTGGCCTCGACCTGGATTCGGTCGACTACAGCCGAAACATCATGCGAGTGGTCGGCAAGGGCAATAAGCAGCGTATGGTGCCTTTTGGCTTGCCAGCGCGAGATGCACTTGATCACTGGATTCGGATTGGCCGGCCAAGTTTTGCCAACGAAAAGAGCGCTTCAGCC
>JBEDKW010000023.1:0-6791 GCA_041171945.1 Actinomycetota bacterium | reverse complement strand
ATTCCGTAGGCAATGCGGTGGGTGACGGTTCGAGTTTTGCCGGTGCCGGCCCCCGCCAAAATGCAGGTTGGACCCACTAGAGACTCGGCAGCTTCGCGCTGCTCCGGGTCTAGGTTCTCGAGAAGGTCTTCTGGCTCCATGTGGTTATTTAATCAATTTCAATTCGGTAGCCGAGACAATCGGGCCGCCATACCAGTGCTCAATGAGCGCTCTGGAGATTGACAGGTAACCCGGAAGCAAAAGGTCTTTGGCCTCGGCGGCTAGCTCTTCGCGGCTAAACCAACGAAGCTTTTCAATCTCATCGCCGTCTGGAACTAGGTCGCGACCGGCGTGCTCAGGGTCAATTTTGGCGGTGAACCCAACCATCAGTGAATATGGAAACGGCCAGGCCTGGCTGCCCAAGAACACTGGGTCAACTACATGAACGCCAGCTTCTTCGTGCATCTCGCGAATGACGGCAGCGGCTAATGACTCCCCCGGCTCAACAAAACCAGCCAGGATTGACCAACGATTCTCTTCCCATACGCCTTGAGAACCGAGGAGCAAGCGATCCTGATCGTCAATCACGCTGACAATAATTGCTGGGTCAGTGCGCGGGAATATTTCGTGGTCGTCTTTGAGGCAACGTCGAACCCAACCGGCTCGTTCGATCACGGTCGCTGTTCCGCAGCGCGGACAGTGCAGATGGGTTTCGTGCCAGTTTGCGAGAGCGAGAGCCTGTGAATAAATTCCGGAGTCTCGACTGTCAAGCCCGGCTCCGGTATGACGAAGGCTGTGCCAAGCATTCGCATCCGGCTCTAGAAGGTCAGCCACCAAATCACTCAAGACAGCTAAAACTATTGGGGTTCCGACCGGTTCGCCCGGGCTTGCTTCCAGACTTTTTCCGAGGTAAACCAGCAATTGCGCATTTGGGGTTTCGCTCGTTGCCAATAATTTCAGCACTGGCTTTGGGTCATCTGATGAGCCCTGCAGGAGTACCTTGTGATCGCGCATCACCAACACACGCGTGTCTGGATTCACCCACAACTCATCGAATAAGTTCTCGCGGTTTCGAGATAGGTAGTCGCGGTCGACCGCAGAACGTGCCAGAGGCAAGTAAATGGGTGCGTTCATGAGAGCTCTCTATCTTGTTTCGCGTGGCGCTACTGGGTTCACTGTGCCTTGTTGTCTAACCTAAATCACATGGCCAAATCTCCCTTGATTTTAGCTGCGCTAGCTAAAGACGCCGTTCCGCATGTGGATTTCAATCTCGTCAAGAACCTGACCACCGGTCTTGGCGGATCATTTGACACCGCACTGCTGACCGCAACCACAGGCGAACACTACGTAATTCGTGTCGCAAACACCCACGCGGCCTCGGTAGAGCGAGATGTTGAACTTCGCGCGCTCAAGGCACTAAGCGAGTCTGACCGTGGGCAGTTGCCCTTCAAAATCACCAATCTTGTTGGTGAAACCAAAGACAGTCGTGGCCAACGTGCCCTAATTTTTGAGTTTATCTACGGCAATCCAATCGAAGCAGGCTCAGTTTCTCCGCAGAGTTCGCTGGCGTTGAGCATGGGCGAGAGCATTGCGGCAATACACAATCTTCCACTGAGCGTTGTTCAAGATGCTCACCTCGCCGAGTTTGAGCCGGCCGACATCATCCGTGCTCGGGTTGCCGACCTTGATAGAGCTGCCGAAACCGGCCGAGTGCCATCAGTATTGCTTTCTCGCTGGGAAGCAGCCTTTGAAGATGCCAATCTTTTTCACTTTCAATCAACAGTTATTCACGGCAGCCTAGGCACCGACACGGCGCTAGAACTCGATGGCCTAGTGTCTGGTGTTTTGGCTTGGAGCAGCCTCAAAATTTCTGACCCGGCCGAGGACTTGGCCTGGATTGTTGGCGCTGGAAACCACGAACTAACCGACACTGTTTTGACCCGCTATGGCCAACTTAGAGCCACCGTGGACCCAACCATTCGCCAACGGGCAACGTTGTATAGCGAGCTAGAAATGGCGAAGTGGCTTGTGCACGGTGTAAATAAAGGCAACCAGGGAATCATCGATGACGCTATGAGCATGCTCACTGTGCTTGCCGAAGACGTTGAGTCTGGCGCAATTGGTCGACTAGTCGCGGCTCCTCTTGCTGCTGCAACAGCGGCGATCATTGCCTCTGAAACACTTGCACCTGAAGAACTTGAAGTGATTGAAGTGGCTGAGGTCGTTGAGGTCGTTGAAGTTGTTGAGGTTGTTGGATTTGAAGATCTTGCCACTAGACCGATTGAACTGCCTGAGAAGTCTGAAGACGAACTCTTCTAGAGGCTAGATCTGGTTCTAAGCCTCAAGCGCTTTTGACCAAAGTTCGAGCACTTCTGCTTCGGTTGGAACATATTTGGGCCGAACCTCGAGGTTTTCGGAGACAAAGTAGAAACCCACTTCAATTTGACTTGCCGGCATGCCCGTATATCTTGAGTAAGCGAGCCGGTAAAGAGCCAACTGCAGAGTTTTGAGCGCCAAATCGGCCTCATTTTTTGGTGCGGCTCCAGTCTTCCAGTCGATGATTTCGACTCCGGTTTCGGTGGCAAAAACAGCGTCGAGTTTGCAAATGAAGGTGTTTGCCCCGACAGTAACTTGAATCTCTTGTTCGATTTCTATTGGCACCAGGTTCGCAAACCTAGAGCTCTCAAAGTTTTCTTGCAGCAATTGAATGCTGTCGATTAACACGCTGTCGTCCTCGGAGATTGCTGTCTCCAGGAGGTGCTGAGCACCAAAGCGGTTCTCGACCCAACTGTGAAAGAGGGTTCCGGTGCGAGTCTGTTTATAGGGTTGCTGCGGCATTGGGCGCCTCGAGCGCTCGGCAAGGTTTGCCATGTCGGACACGAAATCTTTGAACCGCGAAGCCGGCACCCTCACTGGCAACTGAGTGACACTGCTTCGACTCAGCGCTTCATCTCGCTCGGCTAACAACAGGTTTATGTCGAGTTGAATGAGGTCGCCAAACTCGAGGGCCTCACGAGTCTCAGCCAATTCTTCGATTGCAGTCTTTGTTTTTGCCGATGCACTCTCTAGAGCTAATCGATGTTTTTCACCCAGTGGGTCTAGCGGCCAAGACTCGATGGCTTCAACCTCGGTGAGCGGGTTAGCCTGACTATCAAGGTCTTCAATTTTTAGCTCTAAAAGTTCGCAGGTTTGAACCAGGTACCGCGATGGGGTTCTCGGGTTTTTGTTTGCCGGTTTCCAGTAGGAGCCGGTCAGGAGGAGATCGCTCTTGGTTCGGGTTACCGCTACATACATCAGGCGAAGTTCTTCGTTGAGTTGGTGCAACCTAGTTGCGGCCTTGAACGATTCTTGACTGGATTTGGCCTCTGGTTGTGTTTGCGCGCCCAAATAGTTCCAGCTCGGAAGAGAGTTTTTGTCTCCTCGGAGCGGATAGGGCAACTTGCCAAAACCGAGCCAGCCGCTTGAGCCCCTAGCGTCTCCGGGGAAGTCGCCTTCGACCAGGTTGGCAACGGCCACATTCTGCCACTCGAGGCCTTTTGAGGCGTGAATGGTGAGAACTTGCACCACGCCCTTCTCTGGGGTCGTTGTGGGCAGCTCAAAGCGTTCACGTTGGTCGGCGAATTCGAGCCAGTCTAGAAAGCCGCCGAGAGTTGGCTGCGGGTTGCTTGCGGCATAGCCAGAGACCACCGAGGCGAAAGCGTTTAGGTGCGCCATTGGGTTCTTGCGACGCGGGTTAGCAGTGACTTCGATGTCTAGCCAAAGCTCTTGCTCAACCGCCCTTACAAACTCAACTAGAGGCATGCCAACGCGTCTTCGCATATTGCGCAGCAAAGCGGCGGCATCTTTCAGGCGAGCCATCGATAACTCACTGATTGATGATTTCTCGGGTGATTTTTCGTCGAGCAGTAGGTCGAGTGCGTCGACTAAAGACACTGCATCTTCGGTGGCAACGCTGTCGCGCACTTTTTGTTCCAGTTCGTTGTCATACATTCGGCTTTTGTGAACCGCATAGCGATGCAGTCGTTCAATGTCTTTGGGTGCGATGCGCCAGCGCGGGCCACTAAGGAGGCGAATCAATTGCGAGCCTGACTGGGGAAAGTGAAGGACGCGCAGGGCGCTGATTAGGTCTACAACTTCGGGCATCTCGAGGAGGCCACCGAGGCCGACCACTTCTACGTCTAGGCCCTCTGACTGAAGCGCGTCGACGAACAAAGCCATGTTGCTGCGCTTTCTCATCAGCAAGGCACCGGTGTTTTCGTCTTGCTGCATTTTCTGTTTGAACCAACGAGCCACGGAGAGGGCCTCTTGGTTCATGTCTTGAGAAAACTGAACCTCAACTGCACCCAGGCCAGAATTTGGCCTTGGTTGCAGTTCGAGAACCTTAAGTTCGCCGACCAGACTGTTGGCGAGTTCAAGCACTTTCTCGGGGTTTCTCCAGGAAGTGGATAGCGAGAATCTCTTTTGCAGCTCTGGCTCGAGCACACCGAAGTCTTGATAAAACTCGTTGAGGTTCGAGGCACTCGCCCCACGCCAGCCATAAATCGATTGGTTTGGGTCTCCGACGGCAAAAACCGGATGCCCGGCAAAGATGTTTTTGAGCAACTGCGTCTGCAAAAACGAGGTGTCTTGATATTCATCGAGCAGCACCTGAGTAAAGCGCTCGCGTTCGCGTTCTCTGGCCTGAGGAACCTCGCGAACGGCGCGCTCGGCGAGGGCAACCTGGTCTGAATAATCGACGTAGCTGAGCCTTTGCTTTTCGAGGCGGTAGGCATCGGCAAGTTTGGCAACGGTTGCGGTGCCGGCAAGCGGCCCCAAAAGGTCTGCAAGATAGGCGAAGGGGGTGAAATCTGTGGAGTCGGCTTTTCTTGGAAGGCTGGTGAGATGTGCAACCACGTCGTCGATGATGTCTTCGACCTGGTTGGAATTGGCGACATTGTCATTCATGGCCTGAGCCAGCGCGAGCACGGCCTCAACCAAAGGATTGATGTTTACATCGAGGTCGGAGAGTCGTGAATCTACTGCCGAACCTTGTTTCAAAATAACTTCGCGGGCCAGTTGAAAGGCAGCCGCCTCGGTGAGCAACACTGCCTCGGGTTCATAGCCAATTGCCAGCGCGTGGTCTCTGAAGAGCCCGTTGGCATAGGCGTTATAGGTGGCAATGGTTGGGGCGGTGAAGTCGTAATCGAGGTCTTCCGGCCACAACTCGGTGTCGCGCATTTTTAGCAGACTCTCGTAGATGCGCTTGCTCAGCTCGGATGCTGCCTTGCGGGTGAAGGTGAGGCCTAGGATTTCTTCTGGTCTGGCGTGACCATTGGCTACCAGCCAAAGCACTCGCACCGCCATGAGCTCTGTTTTGCCGCTGCCTGCGCCGGCAACAACCAGAGCTGGGCCAGTGACACTGGCATCTTGCACTGCCGATTCTTGTTCGGCAGTCAGCTCAAACGGTTTGATTACGGCGTAAACCTGGTTGGCGGTGAATTTCTGTTTAGCCAACATGAGACACCGCCTTCACCAGGTGAATCTTGCAGCTTCCAAATTCGTTTTCATTGGTGCAGTGCGACCCCACTTGAGCAACAAAAACCTGATCGGTCATGGCCATGCCCTTGGTTGCCAGGGCAACCAGATTTTCAAATTTCTCTCGGTCGGCTTCAGAATCGTGCAGCGAAGGTTGCTCGCGCTCCACGATTTTGTTGCCCCCGATGAGCAGCAACTTTGCCCCCGCCAGCACAGTTGGCATTTCACTGCCAGCGCCGAGACTCTCGAGATCGGCAAAGGCACCGCTTTCGAACGCCAATTGATACATGGCCAACTGAGAGTGCTCTCTGGCCTGCTCGGCTGTGATTCCCCGCGAGCCGGTCTTTAGGTCGACGATCATTATTCGGCCATCTGGGTAGAGCTCAAGGCGGTCTACTTGGCCACGAACCAGCGCTTTGCCAAGGGCGAACTCGAAGTTTGCTTCACGCCCAATTACTTGGCCGCCTTCGGCTTCAAAACGGCGCAGATATTGAGCCATGTTGGCAATCATCTTTTTGGCTTTTCTGATGCCGGCCTGCTCTAGCCAAGCCGATTCAAAATTGAGTGTGTGCCACTTTGACTCGACCAAATTCCACATCGATGATTCATCGATTGGATCGCCAGGTGCGAGGGCTGTGGTTTCGAAGATGCTGTGCACCAGCGAACCCAGGCTGGCCGAAAAAGTGGTGTCGCTGCCACCGTGGGCATTCAAGAACCAATGCAGTGGGCATTTGATGAAGTTTTCAAGCTGGGATGGACGAACCTTGACCTGCGCGTCTGGGTCGTCAAGATCTACCAATGGTTCGATGGTCGAGAGCGGCAGAAGGCCATACCAGCTGTGGGGGTGAGCGCCGGCAACTCCGGCTGATGCCAAGCGAGCAAGACCCAAGGCAGCTGACTCGATTTGAGCTGGGCTGCTTTTAGTGGCGAGAGAGCGACGCAGCGCGCCAGCCATGGCACGCAGAGTTAGCGGTGAGCTTTGCTGAGAGATTGGAGCTGGAACTTCACCCAGGATTAGACCCAGAAACTGAGAAGTTTGATTGTCCTCGGTGCTGGTGGCTGAAACCAAAAGTTTGGAGTCGGTTGCTCCGACAGCTTTATAAAGCATTCGCAATTCGTCGGGAAGTTCTGACCGGCTGGCCTCGTTTGGGTCTTGGATGCGCCCGTTTAGAAGTGCGTCGAGGCTAGTGGCACCCAAGAGAGATGATCTCGGACGAAGGTTTGGCCAGACCCCCTCAACTAGACCCGGCAGGGCAACGACCTTGAATCGGTGCCCCAGCAAACCGGATGGGGTGAGT
>JBEDKW010000022.1:0-7050 GCA_041171945.1 Actinomycetota bacterium | reverse complement strand
TTTTTGACTCCTTCAGGAAAGACCCTAGCCATAAAAGCCCAGGCCCAATCGATGATTGCTTTGTCTCGAAGCGGTTCGAAGCTGTCGTCTCGAGGAGCGGGCACTGTCAGCAAGCGCGCCGACTGTAAATATTTGGTGCCGGGAAATAGGTGGGTGAGGTGAACCTGCTGCGACTCGGTTAGGTCAACCGGCTGCAACTTAACCTGAAGCCCAAGGACATTGAAGTCTTTTAGACCCAGTCGGTTGGCTTGTTGACGAAGTTCGGTTACTTCGATGAGGTTCAAAACGGCAGCCGGGGCCTTGCCGTAGCGGTCCTCGAGCTCGGCCAAAATACCATCGAGTTGCTTGCGAGTTCCGAGATCTCCACTGGCGGCAGAAAGCTTGTGATATGCCTCTAGTCGCAGGCGGTCACTGTCTACATAGGTGGCTGGAATGTGAGCGTCAACCGGCAATTCAAGCTTTAGCTCAGCCGGAGCCTCTGGCTTCTCGCCCTTGAAGTCGGCTACTGCCTCACCAATCATGCGAAGGTACAGGTCGAACCCAACACCTTCGATGTGGCCAGACTGCTCACCGCCGAGAAGGTTTCCGGCTCCTCGAATTTCAAGGTCTTTGAGAGCCACCTGCATGCCGGCGCCAAGTTCGTTGTTTTGGGCAATTGTGGCGAGACGGTCGTGTGCGGTTTCGGTTAGTGGTTTATCCGGGGCATAGAAGAAGTACGCGTAGGCACGTTCGCGACTGCGACCAACTCGGCCACGAATTTGGTGCAACTGACTGAGCCCAAAGTTTTCGGCACGGTCAACAATTAGGGTGTTGGCGTTTGGAATATCGATGCCGGTTTCGATGATGGTGGTCGAAATTAGAACGTCGAATTTGCGCTCCCAAAAATCAACCACAACCTGCTCGAGGGCACCCTCCGACATTTGACCGTGGGCAACGGCAATGCGAGCCTCGGGAACGAGTGCCGCTATTTCATTGGCAACTTTTTCGATGGTGCTCACACGGTTATGAACAAAAAAGACTTGGCCCTCACGAATGAGCTCTCGTCGAATGGCAGCCGCCACCTGCTTCTCGTTATAGGCACCGATGTAGGTGAGAATCGGGTGACGCTCTTCAGGTGGTGTGGCAAGCGTGGACATTTCACGGATGCCGGTGATTGCCATCTCAAGGGTTCGAGGAATTGGAGTTGCCGACATCGACAGAATATCAACGTTGGTTTTCATCTGCTTGAGCTTCTCTTTGTGCTCAACGCCAAAGCGCTGTTCTTCATCGATGATGATCAAACCAAGTGAGCGAAACTTCACCGAGTTCGACAACAATCGGTGGGTGCCGATAACCATGTCGACTGAGCCATCAGCCAAGCCGGCAATGGTCTCTTTCACTTCTTTTTCGGTCTGAAAGCGAGAGAGCGAGCGAACGTTAACCGGAAAACCAGCGAAGCGAGATTCGAAAGTATCAGTGTGCTGCCTTACCAAAAGCGTGGTGGGCACCAGCATGGCAACCTGCTTGCCGTCTTGAATTGCTTTGAACGCAGCGCGAACAGCAACCTCAGTCTTGCCATAGCCAACGTCACCGGCAAGCAGTCGGTCCATCGGCACTTCGCGCTCCATGTCGCGCTTGATTTCATCGATGGTGGTCAATTGGTCCGGAGTTTCGACGAACGCAAAAGCCTCTTCGAGCTCGTGCTGCCAAGGGGTGTCGGGGCCAAAGGCATAACCCTTTGCCTTCATTCGCTGTGAGTAAAGCTTCACGAGGTCGATGGCAATCTTGCGAATGGCCTTACGTGCATTGCCCTTCACTCTGGCCCACTCGGTGCCGCCCATCTTGGACAGCACTGGCGCTTCGCCACCCACATAGCGGGTGAGCAAATCAAGTTGGTCGGTTGGCACAAACAGGGTGTCCACTGGATAGCCGCGCTTGGAAGGCGCATATTCGATGAGTAGATATTCGCGCTGGTGCTGCTGCTTACCAATGCCACTGGCGCGCTGAACTAACTCAACGAATCGGCCGATGCCGTGAGTTTCGTGAACTACATAGTCGCCGGTCTTCAAGCTCAGCGGGTCAACGGCTTGTCCGCGCTTGGTGGCCATGCGGCGCACCTGCGGGCTCACATAGACCGAACTCTTTCCATAGAACTCACTTTCGGTGAGCACAATAAGTTGGCTGTCTGGTGCCGTAAAGCCCTTTCTAAGGCTGGCCTGGATGACGTACGCCGTCTTCGGCGCGAACTTCGACGGAATCTCGTCAACCACCAAAGCGGTAACGCCTCCGGCGATCAAAACTTCACCTAAGCGCTCGGCGGTGCCGTGACCCTCGGCCACCAAAATAATGCGCTGCTTTCGAATGAGCTGATCTTCGATCCACTCCACCACGCTCACGTCGAGCCCCTTGAAGTTGGGGATTTCAAAGAGTCCGAGGTTCAACAAACTGTCGTCGTCTGCACCAAACTGCGAAATGGTGAACATCGCTCGGCCATCGAGTGCGTCTTTGAACTGAGAAAGCTCCACGAAACCGCCAGAGCTCAAATCAATTGGCGCTTGCGCCCCTTCGGTTGCGGCATCCCAGGCGGCGTGCAAGAACTCATCGTTGGTTTCGACCAGGCTCGCTGCTCGCGCGGCAGATTTTTCTGGCGACAGCAAAACCACCAATGCCTCGGCCGGCAAATAATCGGTGAATGGCACAAGTTTGTCAACCAGCACCGGTGCCAGCGACTCCATGCCATCAACCGGGATGCCTTCGGCGAGCTTGGCCAACATCGTCGAAATGTTTGGAAACTCGTGAACCATCTCTCGGGCACGGCCGGCAACGCTTGGGGTGATGATTATTTCGCGAGCCGGGAAGATTTCAACTGACTTCAGTTCTGCTGAGCCATCTCCCAAAATTGACCGCTGATCGGCAACGCTAAACTCGCGAATTTCCTCTAGTTCATCGCCAAAGAATTCGAGTCGCACAGCGTGCTCAGCAGTGGTCGGAAAGATGTCGAGAATTCCTCCGCGGGCTGCGAACTCACCACGCTTGGTGACCATGTCAACTCGGTGATAAGCCAGTTCCACCAACTTGAGTGACAACTCAAACAACAAATAGTCTTTGCTCTTCTCGAGCTTTAGCGGTGGATGATTGGCTAGGCCTGCCACCACCGGCTGCAGAACCGCACGAACCGAGGCAAGAACATAGACCGGATGCTTTACCGATTTGGGTGCGATCGAAATTTCGTTCAGGCGGTGCAAGATCTGAAGTCGACGACCAACTGTTTCGGGGCTTGGGCTAAGCCTCTCGTGCGGGAGGGTCTCCCAAGACGGAAACTCTAGAATCTCGGCCTCGGGCTCGAAAGATCTCAGTGCTGCGGCTACATCTTCGGCTTCGCGGCCGGTGGCAACCACCACGAGTTGAACCGGTGCCAACTTTTGTTGTTCACGAATGTTGGCCAAAGTGGCCACGACAGCAGCTTGAGCACCCTGCGGAGCCAGCAGATCTAGGCGTTTTGAGGCTATTTTGGCCTGCACTGCGGCGAACGGATAGCCCTCGGAAATGAGCGCGGCAAGGCGCGAAAGGGCCTTGGAATTAATCGCGTTCACAAGGTAAGTCTAAGGAGGATGGCGGTCTAGTTATTCCGCGGAAGGCGCATGAAACTTGGCCTGCGCGGCCGTTACGCCGTCTGCGACAATGCCTTCAACTGCATCGGCAGCGATTTCAAGAGTTACCGGCAAGTTCTTTCGCTCGGTAGAAGAAAAATCTTTCAGGACAAAATCAGCGGTGTCCATGCGGCCTGGTGGGCGACCAATGCCAACCCGCACGCGCGCAAATTCGTTGGAGCCAAGAGCCGCGATGATGTCTCTGAGGCCGTTGTGGCCGCCGTGGCCGCCGCCTAGTTTTAGGCGAATGTCTTCAGCTGGGATGTCTAGTTCGTCGTGAATGACGATTAAGTTGCCAACTGGGATGTCGTAGAACTTCATCAGTGATGAGACTGGGCCGCCACTGACGTTCATAAATGAACCGGGTTTAGCCAAAATGACTTTTGCACCGCCGACGCCGAGCCTAGCTTCAGCAACTGCAGCATTAGATTTGTGACTCTTAAATTTTGCCCCAAGGCGCTCTGCTAGAACCGACAGTGCCATTTGGCCCACATTGTGCCGGTTAGCAGAATAGTCGGGCCCGGGGTTACCGAGCCCGACTACTAGAAAAGCGGAATTACTCAGCTGGCTTAGCCTGGTCGTCTGAAGCAACGGCTGATGAGACAACTGCAGCGATTAGTTCGTCTGGACCGAACTCAAGAGTTGTTCCCTCTGGAAGAACTAGGTCCTTCGCGAGAAGCTGGAAGCCTGCACCCTGCTTGTCGAAGCGTGCTTCGATGCTGTCAGGAATGCTGGTGGCTAGAACTTCTAGCTTCAGGGTCTTGTGCTCAAGCTCAATGGTGGTTCCCGATAGTGACTCACCAATTACGTGAACAGGAACTACAACGGTCACGCGCTCTCCAAGAACAAGCTCAACTAGGTCAATGTGCTCGATGATCTGAGTAACTGCATCCTTGGTTGCGCTCTTCACTAGAACGGCTTCTTCTTTGCCATCGATGGTCAAAGCGATAACTGCGTTCTTGTGGCGAAGGATGCGAGCAACCTCTTTAGCCGGAACGGTGATGTGGCGAGGGGTCGAGCCGTGACCGTAGATAACAGCCGGGGTCTTGCCAACAGCGCGGTACTTGCGTGCTGCACCCTTGCCGAATGAGTCGCGAACTTCTCCAACTAGTGGTGATCCTGTGTTCATTTGATTTCACTTTCAATCAGGCAGGCGCCAAAATGCACCTGTCAAGTCTTTATGTTTGCAATCGACTCAAGCGTAAAACGCGAGGATTAGTGGCCGGTAAACCGGCTAATTGCCCCGTCGATCACGGCCCTTTAGAAGGGCCCTCGCCGTTGTCTTATAAGAGTCTAACGGTTTAGGCGTGACCTGGGAACAACTTATTTACTGAATCATCGCTGAACACTGCGCTAATGGCCGCAGCGATTAGCGGTGCAATCGAAAGCACTGTTAGGTTTTCAAACTGCTTTTCAGGGGTGATTGGCAGGGTGTTAGTCACAATCACTTGATCCACTGCGCCGCTCGAAAGTCTCTCGACGGCTGGGTTCGAGAAGACAGCGTGGGTGGCAGCAACGATGACACTCTTTGCGCCGTTGTCTTTTAGAGCCTTGGCTGCGGCAACGATTGTGCCGGCGGTGTCGATCATGTCGTCAACCAATAGGCAGGTGCGGCCCTTTACATCGCCAACGAGCTCGTGTGATGAAACCTGGTTTGGCACATCTGGGTCACGACGCTTGTGAATGATTGCCAACGGGGCACCAAGGCGCTCGGCCCAGATGTCGGCGACGCGCACACGGCCCGAGTCAGGTGAAACAACGGTTAGGTTTTCGTTGCCATATTTCTCGGCCACATAATCGGCAAGCATCGGCAGGGCCCAAAGGTGGTCTACCGGGCCATCGAAGAAGCCCTGAATCTGGGGTGCGTGAAGGTCTACCGACATAATTCGGTTGGCGCCAGCGGCTTTATAAAGGTCGGCCATTAGACGGGCTGAGATTGGCTCGCGTCCCTTGTGCTTCTTGTCTTGGCGGCCGTAAGGGAAGAAAGGGGCAACAACCGTGATGCGCTTTGCGCTGGCTCGCTTTAGAGCGTCAACCATGAGCAACTGCTCCATGACCCAGTTGTTGATGCCGGCCGCGTGAGACTGAATCACGAATGCATCGACGCCACGAACAGACTCTTCGTAACGAACGAAAGTTTCTCCGTTGGCAAAGTCATAGGCGGTGGTTGGAACTAGTGAGGTGTTAAGAAGGTCGGCAACTTCTTTAGCTAAAGCAGGGTGGGCGCGGCCACTTACGATTACTAGTCGTTTTGAGTTGCTGGATGTGACATCCATTTGGGGCTCCCGCTCTCGATTTAGTTTTTTGCCTTTTGGGCTGCTTCTGCTGCTTTGGTTCCTGGCCTTTTCGAGACAACCCAATCAGCGATGTTTCGCTGCGGGGCCACGTTCATTGCCAAATCTCCGGCCGAAACATTCTTTCGAACCACTGTTCCGGCGGCTGTGTAAGCACCGTCTTCAATCTTAATAGGTGCTACGAAGACGTTGTGCGAGCCGGTTCGAACGTGCGAACCAATGACGCTGGTGTGCTTCGAAACCCCGTCGTAGTTGGCAAATATTGTGCCGGCACCGATGTTTGACTCTTCGCCAATCACCGCGTCTCCGACATAGCTCAAGTGAGGAACCTTGCTACCAGGGCCAATTTTGGCATTCTTGGTTTCAACAAAGGTGCCAATCTTGCCCTTGTCTCCCAGTTCGGTTCCGGGGCGCAAATAAGCAAAGGGGCCAACGGTTGCGTCGGCTCCGATTATCGAATCGGTGACATGAGATTTAACCACGGATGCACCCGCGCCCACCTGAGAGTTCACCAAGATTACCTCTGGGCCAACGGTGGCCCCAGTCTCAATGGTGGTTTTGCCCTTGAGGTGGGTTCCCGGTAGCAGGGTCACGTCTTCGCCAAGGCTCACCGAGACATCTATCCAAGTTGAAGCCGGATCAAGAATTGAAACGCCGGCGAGTTGCCATGCCTCACAGATTCGGTAATTCAATTCAGCGGCAACTTCGCTCAGTTGAACTCGGTCGTTGATGCCGGCCACCAACCAGTTGTCCGCCACCGCCAACGCCTGAACCTTAAGTTTTTGGTGAAGCAACTCGGCTGCCGCATCGGTTAGGTATTTTTCACCCTGAGAGTTGTGAAGGCCAACTTTGGCTAGAGCGTTTCGAAGGTGGGAAGCTTCGAAAACATAGACACCGGCGTTGACCTCATTGATTTCAAGCTGTTCGGCATCTGCGTCTCGTTGCTCAACAATTTGAATGAACTTGCCATCGTTGCTTCGAATGATGCGACCGTAACCATCTGGGTCTTCGACAATTGCAGTCAGAACGGTGGCTGCGAAACCACCATCAAGGTGCGATTGCACCAGAGACTCGAGGGTTGCAACATCGAGCAGTGGCACATCGCCGCTGGTCACAATGATTGAACC
>JBEDKW010000021.1:0-7284 GCA_041171945.1 Actinomycetota bacterium | reverse complement strand
GGAGTATGTCTTGCCCGAGGCTGCGGTTGCAACTCCTCCATTTTCACCAAATTCAGCCCCGATTATTTTCTCGCCGGTAACCAATTTGATTCGATTTTCGGCATAAAAATTAGGGTTGCGAAACTCTAGAGACTCTTCGTCTGAGTCTCCGGCTAGGTAAGCCTTTGATAGCGGCGGACGCTGGTATGGGGCATATGCCTCTTCGCCAACGATTGTTATGTCTCCCGCAAATTCACTCTCGCGCAGAGACACGGCAATCTGCATGCCCGCCTGGCCGGCACCAATGATGAGGATTTTTGCGGTCACGGTTCTAGACCTGCTTCGGTGCGATGCGGACAGTGATGCCATCCAGCTCGGCACGCATCTTTATCTGGCAGGAAAGTCTTGAGTTTGGCAGGCGTTCGGCAGCAGTGCCGTCCAGCATGTCGTCTTCTAGATCGTTGGCGCCTCCGACAGCAGCAAGAAATGCATCATCTACATACACGTGACAGGTAGCGCAGGCGCAAGCTCCGCCGCACTCGGCGACAATGCCCTTGACGCCATTTTTCACGGCAGTTTCCATGACGGAATCACCGTCGCGGGCCTCAAGAGTGGTTGTGGTTCCATCTGGAGAGATGTAGTTGATCTTGTTCATTTTGCTCCTTGTGCTGCATTTATTGGATGTGCTTTTAGATAAATTGTTTTCCACCGTCGACCACGAGGGTTTGCCCTGTGATGTAGCCGGCCGACTCGCTTGCTAGAAATAGTGCGGTTCCAACGATGTCCTCGGGTGCGCTGGCGCGCTTTATGGCACCGCGCTCGACTCCGTATGTTTCAGCGTCTTCCATGAGGCTGAGACTCGCTTCGGTGAGGGTAAAACCGGGGGCAATTGCATTTACGGTGACTCCTTGCGGCCCCACCTCTCGTGCCATAACCCTCGTCATGCCGATCACTGCGGCTTTCGAAGCCACGTAGTGCATCCAAAGTGGAGATCCGCTGAATACCGTGGCCGAGGCCACGTTGATGATTCTGCCGCCGGGTTGGCTCATCTTGGGAAATATTGAGGCCGAACAGAGCCAAGCACCCTTGACGTTCACATTCATGACCCTGTCCCATTCGTTAGGGTCAATGTCAAGGAATGATGAGCGTTTCAGCGTTGCGTAGATTGCTGCGTTGTTGACGAGCACATCAATGCGACCAAACGCGGCGACAGCTGCCACAGCAAGAGCATCGGTTGATTCTTTGCTGGTCACATCCACCTTCACCGCGATGGCTTTAGCTCCGGTTGCTTCCACCTGAGCCACGGTTTCGGCAAGGCCGGCCTCATCGATGTCGGCGACCACAATGTTGCCGCCCTGATTCGCAAAACCAAGCGCAAAGGCACGACCCAAACCTCCAGCGGCACCAGTGACGATTACAACCTTGCCCTCAAAATCAATCATCGAACTCATGCAAGTTCCTCTCGGGTATAGGTGTTGGCAAGCTCGTCGGTTTGATCGATGCAAGCCACGGCAACCAACGCTCGCGACATTGCCTTGCCGGCATCGGTGAAGAGTTCGTTATAGGCGCGATAAGCGCACAAAAGAAGGGATTCCTGGTCGTTCAAGCCGAACCAGTCGTTTACTACGCGGCGTCCGTGCGGGGTTACCCGCCAGATTTTGTCGGCATCCTTGACTAGTGAATCATTCAAGTTAATGGCCGTGAGCCTGGTGTCGTGACCGTCGATGATGTCAGTGATTTGAACGATGTCTTGTTCAGGAACACCGACCTGCTGCAAAATTTCGCGGGCGATTCGCGCGCCCTCTTTTTCGTGCTGAAACACGAGGTGGTTTCTACTGCCGTCTCTATCCGGAGCGATAGCTTCGAGATTCTCACGCTCGTTGACTGTCGACCAGCCCACATCATGAAGCATGATGGCGGGCAACACTATGTTTTCGTCTGCCTCTGGAATTTGAGAGAGCAGAGCTTGCGCGATTCCGTAGGCATACAGAGTGTGCGCATCGTTGTCGCGGGTCTTTAGATATTCTTTGGCAAGCGACCAAATCGCCAGATCCCGCTCAACAATATGAATCATTCCGGGCACGTTTTCGCTACTCGGGATTTTCTCCGAGACGTCACGACCTAGGTGATTTTTTGGTGAGCGGGAATCTGGTGACATGGTTTCAGTCCTTTTTACTACCTGTTAGCCGAGAATTTCTACGGTACCGTTTGAGCCATCGACACGAAGGCGCATACCTGTCTTAATCTTGGTCGACGCAGAACCGGTTCCGGTCACAGCTGGCAAACCATACTCGCGACAAACAATCGCAGCGTGGCTCATCATTCCACCGATGTCGGTGACTGTTGCAGTGATCTTGCCGAATACTGGGCCCCAGCTAGGTGAGGTGACCGGAGCAACAAGGATTTCACCCTGCTGCAGCTGATCAAGCTGCTCCGGGCCGGTGATGACTCGGGCAATGCCCTCGACCACACCAGGAGATGCCGCCATTCCCTTGAGGCCGGTTGAACCCTCATCGTCGTCGCCCAACCACTGCGCAACCTGCTCGGTGGTGATGCCCCAAAGCATGATTGTGAATGGTTCGTTGATCTCGGCAGGTGGCTTGTTGAAAGCTGGCTCAGGTCGAGCTGTTGCCAACGCCTCGTAAATCTTGCGACGGCGTTCGATCTCTTCTGGCCAGTAGCTTGGGCCGATGTAATCGGCGCCGACACCCCAACCGGTGGCAAGGTCGAACAGAACCGGACGAACTTCGTCGCGGGTCAAGAACAACATGTCATCCGGGTTCTTCCAGAAGCCGTAGCCCTGTAGCAAACGAGACAACTGTCGAACCTTGCGCCAGAAAACGCCCATGGTCCAGTGCTCGATGTAGAAGTTGTGGTCTTCAACATAAGGATAAACGGTGCGGGCTAGCCCTAGTTTTCCGTTGAAGGTCTCGAGGGCTTCGCCCTCAAGGATTTCGGCGTATTCACCGGCGATGCGGTCGCGCTCAATGATTAGGGCGTCCTTCGGGCGGTGCAGGCTTTCGCCCTGTACTGCGCGAACGATGTAATCCTGGATGTAGCCCATTGGGAGGTCAAGGTTGTCGCACCAGTAGACGTCTGAACCGTAGAAACCGTTGCCAGAGGTGTAGTTGAACCAAGGCTCCTGAGCCTTTTCCCAAGCGGCGATCCATTCGACACCCTTGGCCGAAGAGGCAAGAGCACCCAAAACACCGGCGGCTGAGTTCTCAGCAGCGAAGATGTCTGCCAAGCCTGACTTGGCAGCAAGTTCAGCCAAGTTCTTTAGCTCGTCATCTGGGCGGAATAGAACTGAGTCGACACCCATAACCATTTTGGCGATTGCCAAGTCTGGGATGCCAGGGAATGACTCTTTGCAGAAACCAAAGAAGTCGAGATAAGCCACATAACCAAGGTTTAGGAACTCAAAGTGGTGCTCCCAGTTTTTGTAGGCAAGCTGAATTAGGCGGTCGTAGTCAGCCATCATCTTGGCGGTCGGGTCAATGCCGGCACCGCTGGTGATTACTTCAAGGTCGACCATCTCAGGGAGTTCTTCAAAGTTGATTGCGTCCATCTCTTCGATGGTGGCGAGAACCTTCTTCTTCCAGTTCACCAAGAGAGTGTCCCAGTTTTGGAAGTAGTAGCCTGCGCGCTCCATGAAGTGAGGCACACGAGCACCGATGAGCTCTGGCGCAACGGCCACTGGGCTCATGTAGCAGAAACCGTTGTGAATACGGAATTCAATGCCGTTTGCTGGCGGGATTAGATAGTGGCGGGTGTTGTAGGCGCCTAGACAGCGAACTGCAAACTCAACACCGACGGTCTCAAAAGGCTTAAAAACATTTGGCCAGTGCTGGCTGTCGCAGAACCAGAACTTTTCGTTTTCTTTTTCTTTAAGATTGTCGCGAAATACTAGGTTGTACGGGTAAAGCTCTTGCCATCCTTCTGCGCCCTTTGGGGCCGGCAGGTCGTATGGCGAGGGAAAGCTCTTGCGCGGTGCGTTTGCAGTCATTGCTCTTGCCTTTCTTCGAACACTGGGATTTCTCTTGGTTTACTTGCGGTCCCCGATTTGGGCCATCAACGACTTTGTGATGGCTTCAATTCCGGAACCGTTCGAGGTGATCTTTACCTCTTGCTTCTTCTGCGACCAAACGGTTTCTGGTCGACTCTGAAGAAGTAGAACATTCTGGCCAGCAGGCAAATCGGCGTCGATTGCCCATTCCACATCCTGAACACAGCCATAGTGCTTCTCAGCACTCTTTGCCAACTTTGCAACTGCAATCAGTTCTTCATCTGACAAACTTGGGGAGTTTCGGCGGTCCGGCTCTACGTCGCGCCGCGCGACAGTGCCGTGGCCGGTAGGTACTAGCTCTTCGTGCTTGTCGCTGATGATTCGTCGAACGACGTGCATCATGACTTTGTCGATCAAGAAGTTATCTGGAGTGACTTCTCCCGAGACAACGAGTTCGCCTAGACCCCAGCTGGAGTCAACGACAATCTTTGAGCGGTCTCCATTGCCTGGATCAATGGTCATTGCGACTCCAGAAGTACGGGAGTTGACCATTTTTTGAACTGCCACTGCCATCGATAGGCCCTCATCGGAGATGTTGTTAGCCATTCGGTAAATGATTGCGCGAGAGGTGTAGAGGCTGGCCCAGCACTCACGGATTTTTTCAAGCACATTTTGGCGTCCAAGAATCCAAAGATATGTGTCTTGCTGACCCGCGAAACTGGCATCCGGCAGATCTTCTGCGGTGGCGCTCGAGCGCACCGCAACTGGAACTTCGCCGCCGCAAAGCTCCATTAGCGAGTCGTATGCCACCAAGGTTTCTTCTCGAACGGCCACAGGAACAGTTTGCGTCAAGATCAACTCGCGAATGCGGGAGGCTCTTCTGTCTACTTCGGCGATGTCGTCCATATCTAGATCCGCCAGAATGGTGACGATGTGATCGCGCAGAGTGGTCTGGTTCATGACCGCATCAAAGGCATCGGTGGTCACGGCAAAGCCCGGAGGCACCGGAGCGCCAGCGCTAGTCATAATCGCTAGGCTCGTGCACTTTCCACCTAGGCGGTCATGCTCGGGTGCTTCAACGGAGTCAAATGCAAATGTGTAGATTCCCATGATTTTTAGTTTCCCCACTCAACAGGCACGGCTGTTGGCGCTCTGAACGATAGGTTTTCGCCAAACTGAATGTTTTGGCCAGCTAACAACCGCAAAGTCGGCAGTTGCTTTGTTATTTCTTCAATTGCCACGCGGGCCTGGATTTTGGCCAACATGTTGCCTAGGCAGTAGTGAATGCCGTAACCAAAAGCCAGGTGGTTGCGAGAGTTTTCACGACTGATGTCGAATTCGTCTGGTGCTGGGAAGACAGTGTCATCTCGGTTAGCCGAGCCCATGACCAAGAGAATGTTTGATCCCTTTGGAATGGCGACTCCTGCGATTTCGGTGTCTCTGGTTGCCTTGCGGCGCCAAGCGACGATGCTTGGGCTGTAACGGAGAACCTCATCGATGGCTGCTGGGATTTTTTCGGGATCAGCAACCAAGGCTTCATAGGCGACGCGGTGCTCAAGCAGAACACGAAGGGCATTTGAAATTAGCGTCGTGGTGGTCTCGTGACCAGCAAAAAGCAGACTGTAGAGGAACGATGCGATTTCGTGGTCGTTTATGTCTTCGCCAGCGGCCTGAAGGTTCACTAGGTCAGTCACGAGGCTGTCGCCACCCTGAGCCTTAGCTTGGGCCACAAGCTCCTGGCAGTAGCTCCAGTAGTGCACTAGGTTGTGCGCGTGAGGAATCTGCTCGGCGTCGGTGAGGTCGCCCCAAGTCATGACTGCGCGGCTGGTTGCCCACTCTTTCACATCAGCGATTTTTGTGGTTGGCACACCCAGCAGGGTCAAGATTGTGATTGTCGGTAGATCCCACGCGATATCGGCGACTAGGTCACCCGGCTCTCCGTTGGCAATCATGTTGTCAATCAGGCGAAGAACATTTTCGCGAATTAGCGGCTCAAGAACCTTATAGCGACGCGGGGTGAACGCCTTGCTAGCGATCGTGCGAATGCGGGTGTGCTCTGGCGGTATGCGAGCCGATAGGCCTGAGTAAGCAGTAAAGCCACCCTCAGCCATAATCTTCTTCGCTGGCTCTCCTGCGGGCCTGATTGGCGCTTGAGCATTCTCTGAAGAGAATGCCTCCCAGTTATCAAAAGTGGCTTTAACGTCGTCATACCTGCTGACCACGAAGTAGCCGATTCGCTCATCGAACATCACTGGCTCTTCGCGGCGCAGCTCTTCGTATGCCGGAAAAGGGTCATTCATCACGAATGGTTCAAAACCGTGGTGATCTACCGGACAACCTTGTGCGCTCATTGAGTTCCTCCTCGAACATCCCGTAGGTTTATCGTCACTCTTAACGAGGAGGTTGTTTATAGTTACTTCTCACTGGTTGAGAACGTTATCAAATAGAGACTCTGGTGTTCCCGAATGGAACTATGGCCTTTTTGCCGCTGGGGGCTAGGAGTTTTTGATGCGGTCTGCAGTGCCTTGAAGCATCGGCAAAAGACGCGCTATCTCGCCACTGCGGTGAGATTCTAAAACCAACCCGATTGCAGCTACTGTCTCACCTTCTAAAACCAATGGCACGGCAACTGAGCACGCGCCCATGCGCATTTGCTCGACGGCGATTGAATAGCCCTTTCTGGCAACGTCTTTAATTTCGGCAACCAGCTCTTCACGGTCAATGATGGTTTTCACCGTTGGCGCCTCAAGCTCTTTATCAAGATAGGCATCGATGAACCACTGCGGTTCAGCGGACAGAAGAACCCGCCCGACCGCTGTTGCATGAAGTGGCAATCGGCCACCAACGCGAGATACCACCGGCACTTTTCTGCTGCCGTAAATTTTGTCTACATAGAGAACCTGGGTTCCTTGGCGCACAGCCATGTGAACGTTTTCATGAGTAAGGTCAAAAAGATCTTGAAGGAAAGGCCTAGCGCGACGATCCCTCAACCGCCTTCCGGCCAATTGACCTAACTCCCAGATGCGCATTCCCACGTGAAATTTGCCATCCGCACTCTTATCGAGGGCTCCCCAGTGTTCTAGCTCGTGAACCAACCGATAGGTGGTTGATAGGGGCAGGCCTGCTCGCTGAGCGATGCGGGCCACCGACAGGGCGCCGGGGGAGTTTTCAAAAGCCGCTAGAACGGCAAGCGAGCGAGCAGTGACGCTTGGTGCGTTGAGAGGTTCCTTCTTAGAGGAATCCGTGACGTTCTTGATTGACTTACCAACCACGGTCTCCTCCTCTCTGCAGTTAAGGCA
>JBEDKW010000020.1:0-7810 GCA_041171945.1 Actinomycetota bacterium | reverse complement strand
AGCTCATCTGGGTTTTATAACCCGGTTGTGCAATCAAACGGGTCGGATGCCTATTTGATTCAAGACGCCGAAAAGGCACAGGAGCTTCTTGCCCAAACCAAACTCGAGCTGCCAGTAGTCATCCGTGTGGTCTTCGACACCGATAACCCCAGGGCTCAAATTGAGTGGGCCTTGCTGAACGAGCGTGCGGTTGGTGCTGGCTTTGAATTAGTGAACTTGGCGACTGAAGACCCGGCAGTGACTCTAGAAAGAGGTGCCTACGACGTCTACATCGGTGTGGGTTCACTGGTTGGCACTTCGGAGGGCGACCCACTCGGGCTCATTGGCAACCCGCAAACCAATTTCTCAAACGAAAAGATCAGTGAACTACTGAGCCGCTATGCCGCCGAGCAGACCGCCATCGAAGCTGCCGACCTCTTGAAGCAGGTAGATGCTGAGATCTTTGCCTCCGGATACGGACTACCGCTCTATCAAATTCCGTCAATCGTGGTTTACAGCAAGAATTTGGCCAACTTGGTTCCGGCGCCATTCGGACACAGCGCAACCTGGGGCTACTGGAATTGGGCACTCGCAAGGTAGAATAAAAGAGCAGGGGCTATGAGATGCAGTTCTGCACCCGCCCCTATTCGAATTTATTTCAAATCAAAGCGCAGGCTTTTTGCTCAGCGCGCTTATAAAGGATGTTCCCCATGGCTATGGCCACAAGAGATGATTTACGTAACGTTGCAATTGTTGCCCACGTTGACCACGGCAAGACCACTTTGGTCGACGCCATGTTGCGCCAGACCGGCTCATTCACCGCTCACGAGGCACTAGGCGAGCGCCTAATGGACTCTGGTGACCTAGAGCGCGAAAAGGGAATCACCATTCTCGCCAAGAACACCGCTATTGCCTACAAGGGCGAGCACTCTGGCGGAAAAGAAATCACCATCAACGTAATCGACACCCCAGGTCACGCCGACTTCGGTGGCGAAGTTGAGCGCGGTCTTTCTATGGTTGACGGCGTTGTTCTCTTGGTTGACGCATCTGAAGGCCCACTGCCTCAGACCCGTTTCGTTCTTCGTAAGGCACTTGAAGCCAAGCTTCCAGTTATTTTGCTTGTTAACAAGACCGACCGTGCCGATGCTCGCATCGACGAGGTTGTTGAAGAGACCCACGACCTTCTTCTAGGTCTAGCCTCTGACCTTCACGATGATGTTCCAGACCTAGACGTCGACGGAATCCTAGACCTCCCAATCATTTACGCATCTGGTCGCGCCGGCATTGCCAGCCTTACCAAGCCAGCCGACGGAACCCTCCCAGAGGGCGAAGACCTCGAGGCTCTATTCGGTGCCATCATGAAGTTTGTTCCAGCCCCGAAGTATGACGACGAGGCTCCTCTTCAGGCTCACGTCACCAACCTCGACTCTTCTCCTTTCTTGGGTCGCCTAGCGCTTCTCCGCATCTTCAACGGCACCCTTCGTAAGGGCCAGCAGGTTGCGTGGGTTCGCCAGGATGGCACCACTCAGACCGTGAAGATTACCGAGCTTTTGAAGACCAAGGCTCTAGAGCGCTTCCCAACCGAAGAGGCTCGCCCAGGCGACATCGTTGCCGTAGCCGGAATCGAAGAGATCACCATTGGTGAAACCCTTGCCGACCCGAACGACATTCGCCCATTGCCAATGATCACTGTTGACGACCCGGCCATCTCGATGACAATCGGTATCAACACCTCACCAATGGCTGGCCGCGTCAAGGGCGCAAAGGTCACCGCACGTTTGGTAAAAGACCGTCTAGACAAAGAGCTAATCGGTAACGTTTCGATTCGCGTTCTTCCTACCGAGCGTCCAGACGCTTGGGAAGTACAGGGCCGTGGCGAGCTTGCTCTTGCCATCCTGGTAGAGCAGATGCGTCGCGAAGGCTATGAGCTAACCGTTGGTAAGCCTCAGGTAGTTACCAAGCGCGTCGACGGCAAACTACACGAGCCTGTTGAAGACCTAACCATCGATGTTCCTGAAGAGTTCTTGGGTGCCATGACTCAGCTTCTTGCTTCTCGCAAGGGTCAGATGAAGAACATGGTTAACCACTCAACCGGTTGGGTTCGCATGGAGTTCCGTGTGCCAAGCCGTGGCTTGATTGGTTTCCGCACCGAGTTCTTGACCAACACCAAGGGCACCGGAATTGCCAACGCAATCTCAGCTGGCTACGAGCCATGGGCCGGCGAAATCAACACCCGCAACAACGGTTCGCTAATTGCTGACCGCGCCGGTGTGGTTACTCCGTTCGCAATGATTGGTCTTCAGGAGCGCGGTTCATTCTTCGTTCTACCAACCAGCGAGGTATACGCCGGAATGGTTATCGGCGAGAACTCACGCGCCGACGACATGGATGTAAACATCACCAAAGAGAAGAAGCTCACCAACATGCGCGCATCTTCTTCAGATGAATTCCAGTCACTAACCCCACCACGCACCATGTCTCTAGAAGAGTGCCTCGAATTTGCTCGTGAAGATGAGTGTGTTGAGGTTACCCCTGAGGCAACTCGCATTCGCAAGGTTGAGCTTGACGCAACAGTTCGTGCTCGCACTTACTCAAACCGCAAGCACGCCACCGAAAGCAAATAGTCTCTTAGTTAGTTCTAAAAAGTTAGCCCTCGGCCTTGATTGGTCGGGGGTTTTCTTCTCTCTCGCCTAAAGTTGAAGGTATGACCAAGGTAACTTTTTCTCCGAACCGACTTCTGATTGTGCATGCGCACCCAGATGACGAGAGTTTGTTCACGGGTCACGTAATTGCGGACCGCATTGCCAACAAAGCTGAAGTCATGGTTTTAACCCTCACCAGGGGTGAGCGTGGCAAGGTCAAACTCGAAGAACTAAAAGCGCTAGAGGGCAATTTTGCTGCGATGGGCGCCTTTCGCGCCGGTGAACTGCGCGAGGCATTGGCGGCCTATGGAGACGTGAAGCACTCGTTTGCCGGCACACGCGCATATTTAGACTCTGGAATGCGCCTAGGGCCGCTGGGACGCCCGCGCAAGCCTAAGAATTTGGATGAGTTGGCGTTGTCGGCTGCTTCAACAGCCATCATTGCTGACGACATTGCCAAGGCCATCAAGGATTTCAAGCCCGATGCCGTGCTCACCTATAACCGCAAAGGCGGTTTTGGGCACCCAGATCACAAGGCCACTCACGAAGCAACAACCATGGCTCTGCGCCAGGTTGCAAAGGCAACCAAGGGTCACGCTCCTAAATTTTGGGTTATTGCGGAGCCTCGTGAGCGTTTTGAAGTCGAAGTTGGCAATGCCAAGACCGCTCTAAAGAAAAAGGCCGCCCTCGAGGCGCACGCAAGCCAGGTTGCTGTGAAGGCTGAAACTTACTCGGTGGTTCCCGGTCGCGAAATTCGCTATGAACGCACCGAACGACTCAGACGTGAGTCACCGAACCCACTCGTTGTGCTTCGTCCCATTCTCAGTTTCTTTTGGGCACTGCCGCTTGGCGCATTGCTAGGCATCGCAGGCACCATGCTTCATCAGGTGCGGGCTTCAAATGCCGAGGGAACACCGATTGGGTTGTTTGTTGCTTTGGTGATGACAGCATCTCTCGGAATCGCCCTGCGTCTGCTTCGCCGAAGCCGCGGAGCTCTTTATTTACTAACCGCAGCCTTCTCAGCAACCATTTTTTGGCTTTCTCAACCGCAGCCCGGCGGCGAACTATTTATTTTGGGCAACGATATCGGAAACATTTGGGCCTTCGGTTCGATTGCAATTCTCGGGCTGATAATTCTTTTTCCAAGACTTCAGCAGGGTGCTTGGCGTCGAAACTCACGCGGTCATCGTTAAACTTGAACAAACTTGAAGGGAAATATTAAGTGACTTATGTAATCGCGCTTCCTTGCGTTGATGTTAAAGACAAGGCCTGTATCGAGGAGTGCCCTGTTGACTGCATTTATGAGGGCGAGCGTTCACTTTATATTCACCCGGATGAGTGTGTGGACTGTGGAGCCTGCGAGCCAGTTTGCCCAGTTGAGGCCATCTACTACGAAGACGACCTTCCATCGCAGTGGTCAGATTATTACAAGGCCAATGTCGAATTCTTCGACGACCTAGGTTCACCTGGTGGCGCCGCCAAGGTCGGTTTGATTCACAAGGACCACGCCGTTATTTCAGTTCTTCCGCCACAGGGCGAGTAGTTCGTGTTCGATCGACTTCCCGAATATCCCTGGGAGCAGCTGAAGCCTTTTGCGGCGAAAGCGGCTTTGCATCCGGGCGGGGCAGTAGATCTGTCGGTTGGTTCACCAGTAGACCCAACCCCGGCAATCATTCAAGACGCTCTAAACGCTTCGGCAAATGCGCCGGGTTACCCATCAACTGCAGGAGCTCCTGAGTTCAGGGCCGCCGTTGTCGAGTGGTTTGAGCGCCGTCGAGGCGTTGCTGGTTTGAAGCCAGAGCAGGTTATGCCGACAATCGGTTCAAAAGAACTCATTAGTTGGCTGCCGCTAATGATGGGCCTTGGCCCAGGCGATGTCGTGGTTCAGCCAACAGTCGCCTATACCGCTTATGTAGTTGGTGCTGCGATGTGTGGCGCCGAGATTGTCTCTGAAGACGACCCAGCCAAGTGGCCAAGCAATGCAAAACTGATTTGGATTAATTCACCAGGAAACCCAGATGGCAAAGTCATGGACGTTGCCGAAATGAAGGCTGCGGTCGATCGAGCTCGTGAGTTGGGCGCACTGTTGGCCAGCGACGAATGCTATGCCGAACTGGGTTGGAACGAATGGTCTGAAAAGCTAATTCCGAGCGTGCTCGACCCTCGCGTTTGCGGCGGCGACTCCGATGGCGTTCTAGCGGTCTACTCGCTCAGCAAGCAGTCGAACATGGCTGGTTATCGGGCTGCTTTTGCCGTCGGTTCAGCGCCTCTAATCAAAGGCCTAGTGAACCTGCGTATGCACTCAGGTCTCAATACTCCGTTGCCCGTCCAACGGGCCATGATGGTTGCCCTTGGCGATGAACAACACGTTGCTATCGCGCGCGAAATTTACCGAGAGCGCCGTGAGATTTTGTTGGCCGCAGTTCTTGATTATGGATTCGAGCTTTCCGCGAGTGATGCAGGTCTCTACATCTGGGCAACGCTCAACGAAGACTGTTGGAAAACCGTGGAGCGAATGGCAGCGCTTGGAATCGTGGTTGTGCCAGGAACTTTCTATGGAGAGCACAGCACCAACTACGTTCGTTTTTCAATCACAGCAACAGACGACAAAATTGCCGAAGGTGCACGCAGGTTGCGCGATGCCATAGGCTTGAGAAAGCCCTAACAAAGGGCCCCATACTTCAGCAACTAGGAGCAGGATGACCTCCAGCGACAAGGTTTCCGTCACATACGGAGATATCACAGCAGAATTTCCAGTTATGCCAAGTGTTGACGGCCCTTCGGCCGTTGATATTTCGAAGCTGACCGCGGTCACCGGGCTAACTGCATTTGACCAGGGTTTCGTGAACACTGCGTCAACAAAATCGGCAATTACCTTCATCGATGGCAATGCCGGCATTCTTCGTCACCGCGGTTACCCAATCGAACAGTTGGCTGGCTCAAAGGGCTTCCTAGAAACCTCTTACCTCTTGATCTACGGAGAGCTACCAACTCCCAACGAACTCGGTGAGTTTGAAGACAAGGTTCGCCGCCACACTCTTCTTCACGAAGACATGAAAAATCTTTTTCACGCGATGCCTCAGAACGCCCACCCGATGGCTGTTTTGGCTGCCGGTGTTTCTGCACTGTCAACTTTTTACCAAGACTCACTTGATCCAAATGACCCAGAGCAGGTTGAGCTTTCGACCATTCGTCTCTTAGCCAAGTTGCCTGTTTTGGCTGCCTACTCGCACAAAAACAGCATGGGCCAGGCTCTTCTTTACCCAGATAACTCTCTCGGTTATGTAGAGAACTTCTTGAGAATGAACTTTGGCAACATGGCTGAGCCATACGTGCAAAACCCAGTAGTAACCAAGGCTCTAGAAACGCTTTTGGTTTTGCACGCCGACCACGAGCAGAACTGTTCAACCTCTACAGTTCGTTTGGTTGGCTCTAGCCAGGCCAACATGTTTGCCTCAATTTCCTCCGGCATCAACGCACTGTTCGGCCCACTTCACGGTGGTGCAAACGAAGCGGTTCTACAGATGCTTGGCGAAATTCGCGATTCTGGCGAATCGGTTCAGCACTTCGTGCAGCGCGTAAAGAACAAAGAAGAGGGCATTCGCCTGATGGGCTTTGGTCACCGAGTTTATAAAAACCTTGACCCACGCGCCCGCATTGTGAAGGCAACTGCAGACCGCGTTCTTGAAGAGCTTGGTGTGCAGAACCCACTTCTAGACATCGCCAAAGAGCTTGAGGCAGCCGCTTTGGCCGACGAGTACTTCATCGAGCGCAAGCTTTATCCAAACGTAGACTTCTACACCGGCGTTATCTACAAGGCGCTTGGCTTCCCGCCTCGCATGTTCACCGCACTGTTTGCAATGGGTCGTCTACCAGGATGGATCGCTCACTGGCGCGAGATGAACTCAGATGCCAACACCAAGATTGGCCGCCCTCAGCAGCTTTACATCGGTGAGCCAGCAAGAGACCTGAAGGGTTTCTTCAACTAGTCATTCGAGTCAAATAGTAAAGGCCCCGAGAACTCTCGGGGGCTTTACTGTTTTTTAAACCTTATTCGGCTGTTTCGGCCTTGGCCTTTTTGACGGCTTTGGCCTTTGGTTCAGCCTTGGCTTTTGGGGCGGCTTTGGCCTTTGGCTCTGCCTTGGCCTTTGGCTCTTCCTTTACCTTCGCCTTGGCTGCGGCAGGCTCAGTAACCTCAGTAACCTCAGCAACCTCAGCGACTTCGGCCTTTACCTTTTTGACCGCTTTGGCCTTTGGCTTTGGTTCGGCATTTTCGGCGCGAACAATCCAATAGACGTTGGTGTCTCCGTAGTTTTTCTCTTCATCTAAAGCGAGCTCTGGCGGCAAGTCGACCAAACCCGAGCGGCTAGAACGCTCGAGCATGATTACTGCGTCTTTGGCAAGTCTTGGAACCAGCGCAACTAAGTCGGCGGCAACTTCTTCGTTCGAGATTTGGTAAGGCGGGTCGATAAAAACCACGTCATATTCGAGAGCGTCGCTAGCCAAGAACGAAGTGACCGACTTGTTGACCACTCGGGTCACCTGATCGTAGAAACCTTCTTTTTCCATGGCTTTTTGAATCATGGTGTTGTTCTTCACGCACACCGCAGCGGCTTGGCCGTCGCGTTCCACCATGGCGGCATAAATAGCACCGCGGCTCACAGCTTCAAGTGCGAGAGCACCGGTGCCGGCATAAAGGTCTAGAACTCGAGAGTTGTCGACGAGGTCGCGCGCAGCGAGACGGTTGAAGATGGCCTCGCGAATATGGCCTCGCGAATGCGGTCGCTGGTTGGTCTGGTTGCTTTGGCTGGGCTGGTGAGTTGTCTCGAACCGGCGATGCCACTGATGATTCGTGTCATAACTTGCCAAGCCTACCCTCAGATGCTCTCGAACAGGCAAGATAGATGCATGCTGCTTCCGTTAGAACCACTTGACCGCGTCTTGGGTGACCGCACGGCCAAGTCTTTTGCGAAGCATTTAGGCCTTCGAACTGTCAGTGATTTACTGCAGCACTACCCACGTCGATATGCCACCAGAGGCAACCTAACCCCGATTAGCGAGATACCGCTGGGTGAACCGGCAACCGTAGTTGCAGACATCCTTGAAGTTCGAGAGCGTCGAATGAAAGGCCGAAACGGCAGCATTCTTGAGGTTCGAATCACCGACGGCCATGGCTACATGAGCCTCAC
>JBEDKW010000019.1:0-8284 GCA_041171945.1 Actinomycetota bacterium | reverse complement strand
TGAGCAACAGATCGAAAGCCTGCTCGCTCCAGCTAATGCTGCGCTCTCGCAGTACGGCATCGAAAATGCCGGTATCGAGAACATCAATCACGAATACAACTCGACGTTTGCTGTGACCACAAGTGAAGGCACCAAGTTTGCACTGCGCATGAATATTAATTCGGGGCGCACCGATTCAAACATCGCGGCAGAGGTTTTCTTTATCAACTCATTGGCACAGACCGGTCAATTCAGCCTGGCGCTGCCGATGAAGAATCGTGCGGCAAGTTTTGTGAGCAAAGTTTGGCACGACCAGAGTGATCGAGAGCTTTTCTGTGTGTTGTTCTCCTGGCTTGAGGGAGACGACCTGGGCGATGAACCAACGCCGGAGCAGGTCTACCAAGTTGGACGCCTAATGGCGCAACTGCACGAAGCCACCCAGGGTCTTGAGTTGCCTGCCGATTCCGACCTGCCAACTTTTGATGATTTCATGTGGCACGTTGAGGACTTCTTGCTCGGCCCTAAATCCCAGCTGTCAGCAGAAGAACAAACCAAAATGCAAAGCGGAAAAACCGCGATCGAAGCGGTGGTGGAAGAACTATTTGCTGCCGACTCGAGTCAACTTATTCACGCTGATCTTCATGGTTGGAACTTCAAGTGGCACAACGAGTCGCTTTCGGTTTTCGATTTTGATGACTCTGGTATTGGTCTACCGGTTCAAGATTTGGAGGAGCAAGATGCAGCCTTGAAGGCTGGCTACGCATCGGTTCGAGCCCTGCCCCAATTCACTGAGCAACAAATGCAAGCCCTGCTTTTGCAGCGAAGAATCCACTTGCTGAACTATTTGTACGAAACGCAAAATCCAGAACATCGAGATTTGTTGCCCAAGTATCAAGAGGAGACGATGCGTCGCATCGACGTTTTCTTGGGGGAATAAGGGCTTGCGCAGACAAGTTGAGCCAAAGATGCTTGAGCAAATCGACATCAAGGCTGATCTTGATGAACTCCTAGAACAACACTTTGCCGGGCTGCACTCTGGTGGGGGTCGAAGCTCCATCCGTGGCGGTCAAACCGCCGCCAACGAGGCCCTTCATGAGCTAGATATTCGCCGCTACGCCTCTGATCGCTCAGAAGTGCTTCCAAAAAGTCGTCGCGGTGCAACCGTTCTGTCGCCCTACATTCGACACAACCTGCTAACCCTGAAACAGGTTTGGCAAGAGGTTGAAATGGCCCCGCCCAAAGATCGCGAAAAGT
Organism: Actinomycetota bacterium; assembly: GCA_041171945.1. Classification (GTDB taxonomy): domain Bacteria; phylum Actinomycetota; class Actinomycetes; order Actinomycetales; family Microbacteriaceae; genus Rhodoluna. The sequence goes on along the minus strand of JBEDKW010000019.1, from coordinate 7,051 downwards.
TTCAAGACGAACTTCTGTGGCAAGAATATGCCCGTCACCTCTATGCGCGAGTAGGCAAAGAGTTTTTTAGAAACCTTCGATTTGAACAAACCAGGGATGCCCCCGGCGATGGCTGGAACCGCGACATGGCCTGCATCGACATGGTGGTCTCCGAGCTCGAAGAAGACGGCTGGCTGGTGAATCAGACCAGAATGTGGCTTGCCTCACACTGGACAGTTAGAAACGGGCGAGGCTGGATTAATGGCCAAGAGCGCATGTATCAAAATCTGCTCGACGGCTCCCGTGCCGCCAATCTTTTGGGTTGGCAGTGGACGGTCGGAGCCGCTGGAAAGCCCTACGGTTTCGCTCGCTGGCAAGTTGAGAAGCGCGCCCCAGGAATCTGCTTCAAGTGCCCACTCAAGAAGAACTGCCCGATTCAAGAGTTTCCTGAGGAACACCAGTTGAGCCGAGTCGAACCGCTCGAGTTACTCTCTCGAGACCCCGACTTGTCGAAGACAACTGGCCCAACCTCAGTGCTCTCGAACGGCACTCCAGAAGTGGTTTTACTTACGGTTGACTCCCTCGGAGACGCCGACCCGGCGCTTATCGCAAACCCTGATTTGCCGGTGGTGTTTGTTTTCAACAGAGAGGCCTTAGCCAAACTTCAGCTTTCTTCAAAGCGCATCTACTTTTACCTTGAGACGCTTCAGGATCTGGCCGCAAGAAGAAACCTGAGCGTGTTCATAGGCGACCCTTATGAATATGCCGCCACACACAAAGTGGCTCTTACTTATGCGCCGGTTCCTAGTTTTGAAAAGTTCAATAACATCGCCGAACTGCACCCATTTTTGTGGCTAAAAAAACCGCACTCCCACAATGTTCAGTCGTTCACCGCTTGGCGGCAAAAGCTCAGTTGAGCTGGGTCTTGCTAGGACTTCACTTCTAGGGTTATTTCGACCAGGTCGCCGGTTGCCAACTTTTCGCCGAAGCGGATGTCGTTCTTGATTGGCAGCAAATAGCGGCCGTCCTTTGGAAACAGAGCGGTGGTCCAGGAGGTTTTGCCGAGGGTGGCGGTGATTGGCATTACGCCCCAGCCGTAACTGATCAGTTTTGAGAATGTTTTGATCTGATCGCTCTCAGCCTGAGGCACCGGCACAAAATAAAACGGGGCAGGGCCTCGCCACTCAATCACAGCGCTCGAAAACTTAAGTTTCATGACCACATTCTAGAAAGAAAAGCCGCCCGCTAGATGGCCGAGACCGCTGAAATTGATTCACGAAGCGCTGCGGCAGCCTGCTGCAATTCTTCGGCGCTAGTGAGATGCGAAAAGCTGAAGCGAACGGCAGTCTGGGCTAGTTCGGCATTGAAACCGCAGGCAATCAAGACGTGTGAGGGCTCGTTGCTGCCGGCCGCACAAGCGGAACCGCTCGAAACAATCACTCCACGACGTTCAAGTTCTAAAAGCACCGCTTCGCCACTGATTCCTTCGAAACAAAAAGACGCGATGCCAGGATGGCGCTGCTTTGGGTGGCCGGTCAACGTGGCAGTAGGCACCGATTGCAAAACCTCGGCAACAAAGTCATCGCGAAGTTTTGTGACCCGAGAGTGTTCCTCGGCAAAATTGGGCAGCGCTTCGATGGCTGTTGCCAGAGCAACTGCCCAGGCCACATTTTCAGTGCCTGATCGACGCCCATTTTCTTGACCTCCGCCGTGCAACAAAGGTTCAACGGCAAGTCGCCCGCGAAGGTAAGCAACGCCAGAACCCTTTGGGGCTCCAATTTTGTGCCCCGAGAGTGCGAGAGAATCCACCCCGAGATTAGAAATGCGGGTGTCTAACCAGCCGGCCGCCTGCACTGCATCCGTGTGAAAAGCTGAACCAACCTGATGGGCCAATTCGGCAAACCGGGCAATCGGGTGGACGGTGCCGATTTCGTTATTGGCAAGCATCAGCGACACCAAAGTGGTGTCATCGCGAAGCGCGGCAACAAAGTCGGCCTCCATGATTACCCCCAACGAATCGACTGGCAGCCAGGTGACTTCAAAATTGTGAAAACGAGCCAAATAATCAAGGGTTTCGAGCACTGCCTCGTGTTCGGTTTTGGCACTGATGATGTGCCGGCCGCGAGGGTTAGCCAAGGCCAAGCCGATGATGCCAAGATTGTCGCTCTCGGTGCCACCAGAGGTGAAAACCACTTCGCTGGCTCGGCAATCTAACCAGGCGGCAATTCGGGCACGAGCATTTTCGAGAGCGTCGCTGGCTCGCTGCCCGAGTTCGTGGGTGCTCGAAGGGTTGCCAAACTCTTCGGTGAGCCAAGGCCAGGCAGCTCTAAGCGCAGCTGGGTTCACCGGTGTGGTGGCTGCGTTATCTAGATAAACCATGGGGGAGTGTCGAACTCTAGTGCTTGCCGATTTGAACGTCGAGGCCTAGGTCTAGGGCTCGCGCGCTGTGGGTTAGTGCGCCGACCGAAATCACGTCGACGCCAGTCGCGGCAATGGCAGCAACGGTGTTTAGGTTCACGCCGCCTGAGGCTTCCACCACTGCGCGGCCAGCGATCAGGGCAACGCCGGCCCGAAGGTCATCTGTGTTGAAGTTATCGAGCATGATGGTGTCAACGCCGGCGGCCAGCACCGGTGCAATCTGCTCGATGCGGTCAACCTCGACCTCGAGGTGGGTGGTGTGTGGAAGTTCACGTTTTACACGTGCCAATTCGGTGGTGAGGTCTTTGCCGCCTTCGGTGAGCACGGCTAGGTGGTTATCTTTGGCCATCACGGCATCAGAGAGGCTAAATCGGTGATTGCGACCGCCACCGGAGAGCACGGCGTGACGTTCGAAGGCACGAAGACCAGGGGTGGTCTTGCGAGTGTCAACGATGCGGGCCTTGGTGCCAGCAACCAGCGCCACATATTGGGCAGTCAACGTGGCAATGCCGCTCATTCGCTGAACAAAATTTAGGCCAATGCGCTCGCCGGTGAGAACTGCCCGAGCTGGGCCACTAACCACTGCAAGCAGTTGCCCGGCTTCAAAGTGTTCTCCGTCGGCGATCTTAAATTCAACACGGATGCTGGTATCGGTGAGTAGGAACGCCGCCTCGAAAACCTGTGCACCACTGAAAACCCCGGCCTCGCGAGCGCGAAGCTCGGCGGTTGCCTGAGCTGACTCGGGAATGAGGTATTGCGAGGTGATGTCACCCCAAGGCGCATCTTCGGTAAGGGCACGCGAAACCGCTTCATCGATGATTCTCTGGGTCAGCATTAGTGTGCCTTTCTCGAAATGATGATTGGTTTAGCAAGCTCTGGGTCGGTGGTTGGGTAGTCGAGACGGTAGTGACCGCCACGAGACTCTAGGCGTGCCAGGGCGGCGGCCGTGACGGCTTTTGCTAGCAACAGCAGGTTGGCATCTTCCCAGTCAGGAAACAGCCGGTGTTCAACGTCTGCCGGCCTCCAACTGTCTAGGCGATCGCGGGTTTCTTCAAGCTCTTCGCGGGTTCGGGCAAGACCGACGTTGTCCCACATCAGTGTTTGCAGTTCAACTCGGTCAACCACTTGGGTGGCAGCTTGAGAGTCACCGATTTCTAAATGGTCCACTGGTCCGGTAAGTGCCCAGCGCTCACTCCATGAGTGGTCTTCGGGCCAGGCTTCACCAAGTACGGCAACGGCACGGTGAGCAAAAACGATTGATTCAAGAAGAGAGTTGGAGGCTAGGCGGTTTGCACCGTGAGCTCCGGTGCAGGCAACTTCGCCAACTGCAAACAGGCCCGGCACCGAGGTGCGGCCATGGATGTCGGTAGCGACACCACCCATCCAATAGTGAGCGGCTGGGGTCACCGGAATAGGCTGACGGCCCCAATCGAGGCCGTAAGAACGGCATTTCGCGGAGATGCTCGGGAATCTTTTGTTTAGAAACTCGGCACCCAGGTGAGTTGCATCTAGCAAAACCGGCTGCCCACCCTGAGAAATCATCTCGGCCTGAATTCCGCGGGCCACGATGTCTCTCGGTGCCAACTCGGCCAGAGGGTGAATCTTTTGCATAAAGCGCTCGCCGCGGTTGTTGATTAGCACGGCACCCTCGCCGCGAACGGCCTCAGAAATCAAGAAGCTGCCCGGCACGGCAAGAGCTGTTGGGTGAAATTGATAAAACTCAACGTCGGCCAAGACCGCTCCGGCTCGAAGAGCAACGGCCACGCCGTCGCCGGTGGTGACGCTCGGGTTGGTGGTGTGGCGATAAAGCTGGCCGGCTCCACCGCTGGCCAAAATCACGGCGTCGGCTTCTAGGTAGTGCTTTCCGGCCGAGTCCATCACGTGCACACCCACCACGCGACCGTCTCGAACTTCGAGGTCAAGCACAAAGGCGTGCTCACGAATCTCGGTCACCGATTCTCGAACTGCAGCCACTAGGGCGTTGCTCACGACTGCTCCGGTGGTGTCTCCGCCGGCGTGCAAAATGCGCGGATGTGAGTGTGCCGCCTCAAGCCCCAGAGCAAACTCGTTGCCCTTTCGATCAAAATCCACGCCCCAGCGAACTAGGTCGTTGATTCGGCTTGGGCCTTCGGCGCAGAGCACTTCAACGGCCGGCAGATAGCTATAGCCGGCGCCAGCCAAGAGAGTGTCAGCAATGTGCTCGGCAATGGTGTCATCGTCGGCAACAACGGCGGCGATTCCGCCTTGGGCATAGTGAGTGTTGCTTTCGGCCAGGTTTGATTTTGTGACCAAAGTCACCTGGTGAGTGAGGCTGGCTTCAACAGCCGCAATCAACCCGGCAATGCCACTTCCGATAACTACAAGTTTTTTCATTTCAGCGCCTAGAGAGGCTTCGCCGCCAACATTCGCTCTAGAGCAATCTTTGCGGTCTCGGCCACGTGGCCATCCACCTTGATTTGGTTGACAACTTCGCCAGCCACCAAGCGCTCCAGAACCCAAGCCAAGTATCCCGGGTGAATTCGATACATGGTTGAACACGGGCAAATTACCGGGTCAAGGCAGAAAATCTTGTGCTGCGGATACTGTGCCGCAAGGCGCTGAACCATGTTAACTTCGGTGCCGATTGCGAAGGTGGTGGGTTCGGTTGCGGCAGCAACAGCTTTCAAAATGTAGTCGGTCGAGCCGTTTTCATCGGCTGCGTCCACTACCTCCATCGGGCATTCAGGGTGCACGATTACGCGGACGCCAGGAAAGTCGATTCGAGCTTTCTCGATTTGGCCGACATTGAAGCGCTTGTGAACCGAGCAGAAGCCGTTCCACAGCACTACTTTGGCATCGAGGAGGGTCTCGGCGGTGTTGCCGCCGAGTGGCTGGCGACCGCGCCATAGTGGCATTAGGTCGGTCGAGATTCCCATCGCCTTGGCAGTGTTTCTGCCGAGGTGCTGATCTGGGAAGAACAAAACGCGCTGCCCGCGCTCGAAGGCCCAGGCCAGAACAGTCTTGGCATTCGATGAGGTGCAAACGATGCCGCCGCGCTCACCACAGAAGCCCTTTAGGGCCGCCGAAGAGTTCATGTAGGTCACCGGGATGATTGGCATCAGGCCGTTTTCATCTGGCTCAGTGCCATAGATCTCTTCTAGCTGCTCCCAGGCTTCGGTCACTGAATCGATGTCGGCCATGTCGGCCATTGAGCAACCGGCAGCCAAGTTCGGCAGAATAACCGCCTGGTTTTCACTCGACAAAATGTCGGCCGTTTCGGCCATAAAGTGAACGCCACAAAAAACAATTGCTTCAGCTTCTGGGTGGGCTTTTGCTGCATTGGCCAACTGAAAAGAGTCGCCAAGATAATCGGCGTGCTGCACCACTTCATCGCGCTGATAAAAGTGACCGAGGATGACAACTTTGTCGCCCAGAGTTTTCTTGGCCGCGATGATGCGCTCGTGCAGTTCTGCCTCGGTGGCGGTTTTGTATTCGGCTGGTAGCGCACCCTGAATTGGCGAGCCAGTTGGAATGAGGTCGCTCATCGATGAACCTGGGCCGTAGGCAGCCGGCCCACCGTCAAATTCCCATGGGCCCTTGGCAAGCGAAGGGCTGCAGGTTTCGGCTTTGTCTTTGCCCGAGACGATGAGTTGAATTCGCTCGTTGACCGATGCTGTCGTCATTTCTTTTCTCCTGTTGCTTTTGAAATTGCTGGCCGCGAGAGTGGGCCTAAATCGGTGAGACCCATCGATGAGTCGTAGCGATAGAGCTGCGGTGGTCGGTGCTTTGTGCCCGCCAGTTTCTCACCGGTCGGCACAATGGCCGCATCAGTCTCAACCATCCGACGAAAGTTTCCTGGGTCTAGGTCTCGCCCCAGCACTGCGGCATAAACTTCGCGAAGCCTCGCAAGTGTGAAGGTCTCGCTCAAGAAACCAAGGGCCAGTCTGCTGTACTCCAGTTTGTTGCGCAGGCGCCAAAGGGCATATTCAACAATCAGCGAGTGGTCAAATGCCAACTCCGGAAGTGAATCAATCCAGAACCAGCCCACATTTTCATTGGCCAGCGCAAGCTCAGCTTCTTCGGTGCCAACCAGGGCCCAGTAGACAATCGAAATCATGCGGTCTTCGGGTGTTATTCCTGGGCCTCGGTCGAGGCCGCCAAAGGCATAGAGCTGCTCGAGGTAACGAGGGTTTAGCCCAGTGGTCTCACGAAGGTTTCGAGCTGCCGCCGACCCAAGGGCCTCACTAGGTTTCAGGGGGCCACCCGGCAGAGCCCAAAGGCCTTCAAACGGGGCACGGATGCGCTTCACCAGCGCAATGGCCAACTTAAGTTCGCCGGTCTCGGCAGTTCTGAGGGTAAAGATCACGGTGGAGACAGCAAGATTTGGCGCAAGTAATCCGTCTGCTGTTTGATCGATTGCTGACATTTGCGCCTCCATCCAATGAGTAAAAGTAAAAATGACTCTAAGTACAGATTATCTTAGTGTCATTTTGACTTTTAGTCCAAGGCTGTGACCGGTCTAATCCTCGCCGATGTCTTCGTTCCAGAGTGTTGGGTTGGCATCAATGAAGTCGCTCATGAGTTCAATAAGGCCTGGGTCATTCAAAACATGCAGTTCGGCGCCGTGTTCGGCAACCCAGTCTTGGCCACCCATAAAGTTTTTGTCGTCTCCCAC
>JBEDKW010000018.1:0-7653 GCA_041171945.1 Actinomycetota bacterium | reverse complement strand
CAACAATATATCCGTAATAAGTATTTAAATTTCGAGCCTTGTCGGGGTCGGTAGCATTCTGATAATGTGAACGCTAACAGTTAACCAAAGCGCCGCCCAGAGCGGCCTTGTTAGTAGAGATTGAGTCACTATGTCATCGCTAGCTTCAAAAGGTCAGATTTGGTTCTTAACTGGCACTCAAAATCTCTACGGAGATGACACGCTCAAGCAGGTAGCGGAGCAGTCCAAGAATGTAGTCAACCAGCTCAGCGAGCAGCTAACCGCACCGGTTGAAATTATCTGGAAGCCGATTCTCAAGACCCCGGAGATGATTCGCGAAATCATGCTCGAAGCTTCTCGTGACGACAACTGTCTCGGAGTCATCACTTGGATGCACACTTTTTCTCCAGCGAAAATGTGGATTTCTGGTCTTCAGGCGCTAACTAAGCCACTTCTTCACCTTCACACCCAGGCCGGCCAATCTCTTCCTTGGGCAACTCTCGACATGGATTTCATGAACCTCAACCAGGCCGCTCACGGCGACCGTGAGTTTGCGCACATTGTGACCCGAACCGGCATGGCCAGAAAAATTGTGGTTGGTTACCCAACCGAGCCTGCAGTTGGGCAGCGCATCTCAAATTGGTGCTTCGCCACCATCGGCTGGCGCACTGCGCAAACACTAAAGTTGGCGCGCTTCGGCGACAACATGAGATACGTGGCCGTCACCGATGGAGACAAGGTTTCTGCTCAGATGAAGTTCGGCATGTCGATCGAGCAACTCAGCGTAAACACTCTTGCCGACGCCGTGGCCAATGTTTCTGACGCTGACGGTGAAGCCCTCGCCAAGATTTACGACGCTGAATATGATGTGGCTGCGGAACTGGCCCCAGGTGGAGCCCGCCGCGAGTCTTTGGTTTATGGGGCAAAAATCGAGATTGCCCTTCGCCAGATTTTGGAGGCGGGAAACTACCAAGCCTTCACCTCGAACTTTGAAGACCTAGGAACACTTCGTCAGCTGCCGGGACTGGCGGTTCAGCGCTTGATGGCCGATGGCTATGGCTTTGGTGGCGAGGGAGACTGGAAGACCTCGGCCCTGTTGGCAATCATGAAATCGATGACGCCGGCCAATGGCGGAACCTCATTCATGGAGGACTACACCTACCACTTCGGCCCAGGCACCCCAAAGGTTCTTGGCGCTCACATGCTCGAGGTCTGCCCGACCATTGCCGCAGCTAAGCCGAAGATTGAAATTCACCCTCTTGGTATCGGTGGCAAAGAAGACCCTGTTCGAATGGTCTTCACCGCCAAGCCAGGCCAGGGCCGCGTGGTTTGCCTGGTAGATCTAGGTGGCAGATTCAGAATCATCTCGAACGAGATTTCTGTGGTTGAGCCAACCGAAGACTTGCCTAAGTTGCCAGTGGCTCGTGCTGTCTGGGAGCCAAAGCCATCGCTTGCCGAATCTGCAGAAGCATGGATGCTTGCTGGCGGCAGCCACCACACCGTTCTGACCACGGCTGTCTCTGAAGAAGTCATCGAAGATTTCGCGAGGATTGCCGGCGTTGAGCTTGTCGAAATTGACGACTCGACCACAATGCGAGGTTTCCGCAAAGAACTTCAGTGGTCTTCTGCCTATCATCGATTGACCGAATCGACCGGTCACTAGCAATCAGAGTGGGTCAAAGCCAATGACAGCCAACCGTACCTGGAGCGCCTTCGGGCCAAAGTGGGTCAAGCCGCGGCCGAACCTGACTTTCTCAGCTTTGGCGATTATTTTTGCAGCCCAAACCTTTGTTCCCGTTGAAGGGGAGTACCCCCTCTATATGGTCGTCATTGCTTGGCTGTCTGCGGCATGGGCCACTTGGGTCGGCTACCAAAATCGTGCCTGGGCTGCGGCCTTCGCGATTCCTGTTTCTTTGCTCTGGCTTAACCCACTACTCGGTGGCAGTTGGCTCGATGAAGTGGGAATCGAATTTCTTCTGATTCACTCGGCACTGGCCCTGCTTTATGCCCTCTACGCCTATACCTTTTTAGCCTCTGAGCGAATCAAAAAATGACCGACGGATGGGCTGGCTTTAGAGCCACACCGAAACCTTTGACCGGAGTGAGTATCGAGGAGACCTCGCGCGTTTTCTCAACGCCGATGCGGGCTGCTCAGGTAATCGGGCTGTTGACTACCGCGGTCGGCCTGACCAGTTGGTTAGGCGAGGTTTCCAGCCTAAAACTCGGCGTCGGTGCCAAGGCAAACGTTGCCTTAGAAGACCAATCGATTGAGATTCTTTTTACCTGCCTAGATTTTCCCGGTCACATCGTTTTTATGAGTGAGAGTCTTGGCGAGCTTGATTTCAAGTTGGCTGAATCCAAATCGGGCACAACGGTTAATGTGGTCATCAGGCGTGCGGTTCGCCCGGAAGAGCAGTTGGCCTGGTCAAGTTCAACAGCGCAAATCTTGCAACGCTTCGAGAAGATTGCCGCCGATGGCTGAAAAATTCAAGAAACCAAATATCTACGATGTAGCTAAGTTGGCTGGGGTCTCGCACCAAACCGTCTCGAGGGTAATCAACGACGGCCCGCATACCAAACCATCGACGCGAACCAGGGTTGAGTTGGCGATGGCCGAACTCGGATACGTTCCCAATGCCGCAGCTCGGGCACTAGTGACCTCGCGTTCCAAGATGATTGGCATGATTGTGGCCGACGAGATCTTCTTTGGCCCGGCCGGAATGATCCATGCAATAAAAAATGAAATCAGGCTGGCCGACTATTTTGCCATTTCTTGTTCGGTAGACGGAACCTCGAGCGAGTCAATGGTGGAGGGCATAAAGCACCTCCGCAGGCTCGGGCTTGAAGCCATCGTCGTTACCACTCCGCAGTTCGACTATTCGGAGACCGTCCGGCAAATGCTGCCCAACATCCCGGCGTTGTTCATAGACAGCAAATCTGGTGAGGGCCAGTTGTCTATTTCGCTGGATAACTTTGCTGGGTCACGGATAGCCACTGAGCACCTCATCGGATTAGGCCACAAGAACATCATTCACATTTCAGGACCTGCCACATGGCAAGATGCCGAGCCTCGCGTTCGAGGTTATGAGAGCGCCATGATCTCTGCTGGCCTGAGCCCAAAAGTCATCTCTGCCGATTGGCTAATTGAAACCGGGTACAAAATCGGTCTCGAGTTAGACCTTGACGCAACCAAGACCACAGCGATTGTTGCCGCCAACGATCACTTGGCACTCGGGCTCATGAAGGCTTTTAAAGAGCGCTCAATTGCAGTGCCCGACAGAGTCAGCATTGTCGGCTTTGATGATATTCCCGAGGCGCCTTTTCTAGATCCAGCTCTCACCACCCTCCGCCCAGATTTTGAGCAGCTCGGCAAGCTGGCCGTCGGCCTAATTTTGGGTTCGGTTAGCCAAAGTGAAGCAGTAGACAACCAAACCCTCTATCCCGAGCTAATCATTCGCAACTCCACTGCAGCGCCACCAACAGTTTTTTAACGAAAGGATTCACCCTCTTGAGTACCTCAGAAAAATACGTAATCGGTGTCGATTACGGCACTCTGTCTGGAAGAGCTGTTGTAGTTCGAGTCTCCGATGGAGCCGAACTCGGCACCGGAGTGCTCAACTACCCACACGCCGTAATGGATGCCAAGCTTGCCTCGACTGGCGCTGCGCTGCCCCCCGAGTGGGCTCTCCAAGATGCCAACGACTACGTGGCCGTTCTCAAGTCGGCTGTTCCAGAGGCGCTCGCCGCTGCCGGCATTTCGGCTAGCGACGTAATCGGCATTGCCACTGACTTCACCGCCTGCACGATGGTTCCGGTTATCGAAGACGGCACCCCGATGAGCAACCTGCCCGAGTTCAACGCTCGCCCACACGCCTACGTGAAGCTCTGGAAGCACCACGCCGGCCAGCCTCAGGCCGACCGAATTAACCAGCTCGCTCGCGAACGCGGCGAAACCTGGTTGAGCCGCTACGGTGGCCAAATTTCATCCGAGTGGGAGTTAGCCAAGGGCCTACAACTTCTCGAAGAAGACCCTGAGATCTACAACCGCATGTATAAATTTGTCGAGGCAGCCGACTGGATCGTCTGGCAGCTTTCGGGCAAGTATGTGCGCAATGCTTGCACCGCCGGTTACAAGGGCAACCTGCAAGACGGGCACTACCCGAGCCGCGAATATTTTGCCGCACTCAACCCTGATTTTGCTGGTTTTGCCGATGACAAAATCGCGCACGAGATTGGTCAGCTTGGCGATGCCGCAGGTTTTCTAACCGAAGAGGCCGCCGGCTGGACAGGCTTGCCGGTTGGCATCGCTGTGGCAGTTGGCAACGTTGACGCGCATGTCACAGCGCCAGCGGCCAAGGCCACCGAGCCAGGGCAGATGGTTGCCATCATGGGAACCTCAACCTGCCACGTCATGAATGGCTCGACCCTGAGCGAAGTTCCTGGAATGTGTGGAGTAGTTGATGGCGGCATCGTCTCGGGTTACTACGGTTATGAAGCTGGGCAGTCTGGCGTCGGCGATATTTTTGCTTGGTACGTGCAGAATCAGGTTCCCGGCTCCTACTATCTGGAGGCCGAAGCGAAGGGGCTCAGTATTCATGAGCACCTCACCGAACTATCTGCGGGTCAAGCAGTTGGCGAGCACGGATTAGTTGCTCTTGACTGGCATTCGGGTAACCGATCGGTGTTGGTTGACCACGAACTTTCAGGTGTTCTGATTGGGGCCACTCTGAGCACCAAGGCAGAAGACGGCTATCGGGCGCTGCTCGAATCGACCGCCTTCGGAACTCGAAAAATCGTTGAGACATTTAGAGACTCGGGTGTGCCTGTGACTGAGTTTGTGGTTGCCGGCGGCCTGATCAAGAATGCAGTTTTGATGCAAATGTATTCCGACATTCTGAACCTTCCACTTAGCGTGATCAATTCGGCACAGGGCCCAGCTCTTGGGTCGGCAATTCATGCGGCAGCAGCAGCTGGCGCATACGAGTCAGTTGGTGCAGCTGCCGAGGCGATGGGCAGCCTGTCCAAGGGTGTCTACCAGCCAGTGGCCGAGCGCGCACTTTCCTATGACCGCCTTTACGCTGAATATGAACTGCTTCACGATTACTTCGGCCGAGGCGAAAACAACGTGATGAAGAGACTCAAGGCAATGAGACGTGAGGCGATGGCAAATGGTTAAGTTTCAAAAAGAACGAGAGCAACTCGCTGTTCTCCACGCAGACCTCTGGGATGCGGGTCTCGTCATCTGGACCGGCGGCAACATTTCGCAGCGAGTCGAAGATGGCTTCCTGATCAAGCCAAGCGGCGTGACCTACGGCCAACTCACCCCTGAGTCCATGGTTCTATGCGACTTGGATGGCAATGTCACTGAAGGTATCCACGCTCCATCAAGCGATACTGCAGCGCACGCATTTGTCTACCGGAACATGCCCGAGGTGGGTGGCGTGGTCCACACGCACTCAAACTATGCCGGTGCCTTCTGTGCCGTTGAGCAACCTATCCCGTGCGTTTTGACCCAGATTGCAGATGAGTTTGGGGGCGACATCCCGCTCGGCCCATTCGCCATCATCGGCGATGAGTCAATCGGTGAAGGAATTGTAGAGACGCTAACTGGCCACCGATCAAAAGCTGTCTTGATGAGGCAGCACGGTGTCTTCTCAATTGGCAAGAATGCCAAGGATGCCCTCAAGGCTGCCGTTATGTGCGAAGACGCCGCTAAATCGGTCTGGTTGGCCAAGCAACTCGGCGATCCAAAGCGCATTCCGCAAGACAAAATTGATGCTTTATTCAGTCGTTATCAAAACGTTTACGGACAGTTATGAAAAACAGCAAGTTCTTCTAATTTTTAGTGCAATGCTTATCTAAGCAAAATGTGAGCGTTCACTTTTTGTTAACCAATCATGGGGATCAAAGTTCTGCCTGCAACGGATTATTGGCAACGCTGCCAGTTGCGGGTGATAGAAAATCTGAACGGTTTGGGCACGTTCAGGTCCAAAAATAGGCGACTGGTCCGGTTGTCAACGAAAGGAACTGATTTGTTCAAGAAACTAATCGGCGTTACCGCTGCAGCAGGCCTTGTTGTTGCATCACTAGCAGGCTGTGCACCAGCTGCTGAAGAAGCAACCACCGGCGGCCTAATTGGCGTTTCAATGCCAACCCAGTCATCAACCCGTTGGATCTCTGACGGCAACAGCATCAAAGAGCAGCTAGAAGCCGACGGCTTCACCGTTGACCTTCAGTATGCAGAAGACGACATCCCAACCCAGGTAACTCAGCTTGAGGGCATGTTGACCAAGGGCGCAAAGGCTCTAATCATCGCTGCAATCGACGGAACTCAGCTAACTGACGTTCTTCAGGCAGCAGCTGACGCTGGCGTTCCAGTTATCGCTTACGACCGCCTAATCCGCGACTCAGCAAACGTTGACTACTACGCAACCTTCGACAACTTCAAGGTTGGCGTTCAGCAGGCTACTTCAATGCTTGTTGGCATGGGCGTTTACGCTACCGAAGACTCAACTTCAGCTGACGGCGCTAACGCTGCCGGTCCACTAAACGTTGAGCTATTCGCTGGTTCACCAGACGACAACAACGCAACCTTCTTCTTCAATGGCGCAATGTCAGTTCTACAGCCATTGATCGACTCAGGTGTTCTAGTTGTGAAGTCGGGCCAGGTTGCATTTGAGAAGGTCGCTACTCTCCGTTGGGACGGCGCAGTTGCTCAGAAGCGCATGGAAGACATCCTTGTTGGCTCATACGCTGATGGCGCAAAGGTTAACGGCGTTCTATCTCCATACGACGGTCTAAGCCGCGGCATCATCGCAGCTCTAACCGACGGTGGCTACGCAGCTGCAGACCTACCAACAATCGTTGGCCAGGATGCAGAAGTTCTATCGGTAAAGGCCATGATCGCGGGCGAGCAGTACTCGACCATCTTCAAGGACACCCGTGAACTAGCAAAGGTTGCAGTTGGCATGGCTGAGGCTATCCTCAAGGGCGAAACCCCTGAGACCAACGACGACAGCACCTACAACAACGGCGTGAAGGTTATTCCTTCGTTCCTACTAACCCCTTACATCGTGACCCTAGACAACTACAAGGAACTTCTAGTTGACTCTGGCTACATCAATGAGGCAGACCTAGGTTAATTCCTAGATCGATTCGCGAACTGGTGGGGTGCGCAAGCACCCCACCAGTAAGCATCTCGAAACAAGACGAACCACGTAGAATCAAAAGAACACGAAGACCGAGGTAGGACCGAATGACCCAGAACATCCTTGAGATGCAATCAATCACAAAGGTTTTCCCTGGTGTTCGAGCCCTAGATGCCGTTTCTCTAAACGTTTCTCGAGGCGAAATTCACGCAATCTGCGGTGAAAACGGCGCCGGCAAATCAACTCTCATGAAGGTCCTTTCGGGTGTTTATCCCCACGGCACCTACGAGGGCGACATCGTTTACGAAAACGAAATCGTTGAGTTCAAAAACATCCGTGAAAGCGAAGCCAAGGGCATCGTAATTATTCACCAAGAGCTGGCACTGAGCCCACATCTTTCAATTGCAGAAAACATCTTCTTGAACAACGAAATCAAGAAGTTCGGCCTAATCGACTGGAACAAAACCGGTCAAGAAGCTCAGCTGCTCATGGCCCGCGTTGGCCTCAAAGAAAACCCGAACACCAA
>JBEDKW010000017.1:0-9770 GCA_041171945.1 Actinomycetota bacterium | reverse complement strand
ACAGTAGACACCGAAACTCACTGGTCATTTTTCGGTCACTTTGTGATGGCAACCTTCATGGAAATTGGTGGCTTTGGAATCGTGAGCTTTGCGATTCTGGTTGGCTATCTGCTCGAAGGCCGCATTTCTCTGAAGAATAAAATGACCACCAGTTCTGAGGCGTCAGTTGCGGTATCGACTGACATCAAGGCGCTCCTTAGAAACATCACAGTAATGATGCTGGGTTTTCAAACTTTGTTGAGTGTATTTCTCTTCATTCGCTTCACCACTCACTATGGCTATGAATGGCACAAAGCCTTGGGCCACGCAATCTTTCATTCGATTGCCAGTTTCAATCACGCTGGTTTTGCTCTCTACAGTGACAATTTGATGGGGTTTGCAACAGACGGTTGGATACTCATACCGATTGCCGTCACAGTTTTGATTTCCAGCCTTGGATTTCCGGTCTTGGCCGAAATCCGTGACCGATTCAAATTGAAGTTCTTTGCCTTCATGAAGAAACCTGCACCATTTTGGATGCCGGCTCAGTGGACCTTGAATTCGAGAATCATCCTCTGGGCTACGTTGGTGCTATTGCTTGGAGGCGCCCTGGGAATCGGTGCACTCGAATGGAACAACCCCGGCACTCTTGGCCCCATGAGCACAGCGGACAAAGTTCTGAATACTGCCTTTGCCTCTGTCATGCCTCGAACCGTGGGCTTTAACTCGCTTGATGTCGGTGCGATGCAGCCGAGCACTTGGCTAGGCACCGAAATTCTGATGTTCATCGGTGGCGCAAGTGCGTCAACCAGCGGTGGTATCAAATTGGGCACGGCAGTAGTGCTGTTCTTCATTATTTATACCGAGATTCGTGGTGAGGCTGCTGTCAACATCGGCAACCGCCGCCTACCTCGATCGATGCACCGCCAGGCCATAACAATCGTGAGCATCACAGCTTTCGTTGTTATCGGTTCGACCATGTTGCTAAGCCTCACAACCAAATTCAACCTCGATCAAATTTTGTTTGAGGTTGTTTCCGCCATCGGCACCGTTGGCCTCAGCACCGGCATCACCATGGATCTCCCAGATCACGCAAAATTCTTGATTTCGCTAGTCATGTTGTTCGGCCGCCTCGGCCCTGTCGTTGTTGCTACATCGTTGGCTCTCCGCAGAACCACACGTCATTTTGAATACCCAAAGGAAAGCCCCCTAATTGGTTAACTCGCTACAGTTATTAGCGAAGAGAAGGTGCATTTAGTTGCCAAAATCAAACGAACCAACCCGTCGTCGCAGCTTTCACGCGGCCAACGTTGCAGTCATCGGCCTTGGCCGCTTTGGCACCGCGCTGGCCCTAGAGCTCGTGAAGGGTGGCCACCAGGTTCTGGGCATCGACAACGATGAAAAAATCGTGCAGTCACTTGCCGGCCAACTCACCCACGTGGTCACCGCCAACACCACCGATGAAGACACCCTCAGAGAGCTTGGCCTAGCCGACCTCGATAGCGCTGTGGTTGCAATTGGTGCAGACCTCGAGGCAAGCATCTTGACTACCTCGTTGCTTCTTCAGTTGGGCATCAAGCAGGTTTGGGCTAAGGCTAACTCAAGCGCCCACGGCAAGATCTTGAACCAGCTCGGTGCGCACCACGTTATCTTCCCAGAGTTTGAAATGGGTCGCCGGGTTGCCCACATGGTTTCAGGTGAATCACTCGACTACGTTCACATCGATGAAGACTTCGTAATGGTGAAGTCGATTTGCCCTAAGTCTTTCGATGGTCGTTCGCTGGCCGAGCTAAAGATTCGAAGCAACTACGGCGTAACCGTGGTGGCCTTAAGCCATGCCGGCGGCGAATATTCACCGGCCTTCCCAGAGACCGTTCTTCAGGCTGGAGATCACCTGATTGTTGCGGGCCGCAAGCAGCCGCTAGACGAATTCGTGCAACTGGGCTAAGCGCCACAAGAATCAAGCGGCAGTTAGCTGTGGCTTAGCTAAGGCCGAGCCGACCAGCAGCCTCTTTTAGTTCTTCGCGGGCATCCGGGTGTGCCACCGAAATAATGTTTTGCGCTTGCTGTTTATCGGTGTGACCAAAGCAGTCGGCTAGCCCGTGTTCAGTTGCCACAAAACTATGTTGAAAACTGGTGGCACTCTCTTTTAGCTGAGGCACAATCGTGGATTTGTTGGCCTTCGGGTGCCAAGAAGGCAGCGCCATAAATGATTGCCCACCTCGGGCGTGCAAAGCGCCAACGATGAAGTCGGTTGACCCGCCAAAACCGGAATAGATCTGACCTCGCACATAGCTGGCGTTTGCCTGATCGAAAAGGTCAACCTCAAGGGCGGCATTGATGCTCGTCATCTTGGCCTGCTTGGCAATTTGCCCAGGGTCGTTGGTCTTCTCGGTGCGCAACATTCGAAGCGAACGATTGAGGTGCAGCCAGTCATACAGTTCACGGCTGCCAAATAAGAATGAAGCGGTTAGCGGCATCTCGGGGTCGAGTGCACCACGCTTGAAAAGTTCTAGCACGCCGTCGCTGAACATCTCGGTCCAGATGCGCAAACCCTTTCGTTGAACCAACCCTTCAAGCACAGCGTCTGGGATGGCGCCAATGCCGAGTTGCAAGGTGGAGTTATCGGTGACTCGGTGTGCAATGCGCTCACCAATCTCTTGGGCGACACCCTCAACCTTGACGACCTCTTTGGTTTGCACCGGCTCATCGACCTCAACTAGGTAGTCGATTTCGTGCTCATAAATCTGGGCATCGCCGTAGGTGTAGGGCATGTTCGGGTTAGCTTGAGCAATCACTAGCCCACCGCGCTCACGCGCCGCCTCAATGGCCGCTGGCAGCACATTCACTTCGGTGCCCAGGCTAACGGTGTCGTGGCGCCTAGCGGAGGTGTGCAGCAACACAACATCAGGGCGGTAATGATCGCGAAACAGCACCGGAACTAGGCTCAGGCGGCAAGGGATGTAGTGCAGTCGGGGGCTTCTTCGCATGCCGGGGCCGACGAAGGCGCTTTCGTAATTGACGCCCTCGCGATCTGGAATGCCCATCTGAGCACCAAGCATGTGAAGCGTGAATTCAGGCACCGATTTGTCTAGGGCGGCGAGAAGAGTTTTAGGCGTCGCAAAGTTTCCTGAGGCCACCACTCTTGGGTTAGCCGGTAAGCCTTCGAGAATCTTGGAGAGCTGTTCAACAGTTACTACGCGCATATCTCTAAACTACCCCCGCCGACTCTGGGTGCGGGGCCAAAGATGGCCACAAAGCCCGTGATTACTGAAGATCTAGTCCGGCTACGGTTGCGCGGTAGCTCTGCACCTTTGATCGAAGGCCGATGCCGCAGACGCCCACCATCTTGCCTTCGCGGTAGTAGCCAAAGACGCAGTCGCCTTCAATTTCGCCATGCAACAACTTCACTTCGTCGGCGAGGGCCAAAAGACCGAATGCCAAAATATCCATGTCGTACTGGTCGCTCCAGAACGATGGAATCGGGGCAAAAGTCTCGTCAAGAACTGCCGGATATTTTTCATCGCCGGTGAGCATTGGGGCAAGCACCTGACCAACGCGCTTTGCGGTGTCGGTTGGAATGTTCCAGTGCTCAACGCGGCGGGCCACGTCATCGAAGATTGGGTTGGCAAACCGAGCTACGTCGCCAACGGCAAACACATTTTGCCAAGCGGTGCCGTCGAGTTTGACTGCGCGCATGGCGTTATCGGTGAGCACACCAGAGCTGATGTGGATGTCGTTGCCCTCTAGCCACTCGGTGTTTTCGTGTGAGCCGATTGCTTCAACTAAAAAGTCGCATTCGATGGTGGTTCCGTCGTCGAGCAAGACACCCTCGACTTTGGTTTCACCGATCAAGTCGACGATGGTCGACTTCATGTGGAACTTCACGCCTTGGGCTTCATGGCGGCGCTGAATCTCTTTAGCAAGTTCTATGCCCAGCGGGCGCACAATCGGGTGCACGCCAGGGGCAACGATGGTCACTTGGCAGCCGAGTTTTCTAGCGGTGGCAGCTACTTCGCAGCCAATAAAACCAGCACCCAGAATCACAACGTGAGCGTCAGGTTTTAGGTCGGCTCGAAGAGCGATGGCGTCGTCCAGGGTTCTGACCGCGTGGCGACCAGCGAGTGCTCCATTAGGCACCTGCAAACGTTTTGGACGAAGCCCGGTGGCAATAATTAGAGCCGAGTATGGGTGAACTTCACCATTTGAATCGGTGACGGTCTGGTGCTCCAGGTCGGCCGACTCAGCGCGGGTTCCTAGAACCCAGTTCACATCCTGGGTGGAAGGCCGAAGCGCAAAAACGACCGCCTCAAGATTGACCTCGTGGGCGAGCACCTCTTTTGAAAGCGGCGGGCGGTTGTAAGGCCCGTGAACTTCTTCGCCGATTGCAGTGATTGGGCCCAGATAGCCGAAACGCCTGAGTGATTCAGCTGCCCGAAGACCACCCATCGAAGCGCCAACAATTAATACCGGTTTAGTCATTGGTGCGCCTCGAATCTGTTTAAAGAACTACTCGACGATGAAAATAGCCTGCATTGGGCAGATGTCGATAGCTGCTTCAACGTTGTCGCGCTCAGAGTCATCTGCAGTCGCGGTGTATTCAAGTTTGTCATCTTCGTTCAACTTAAATACGTTTGGAGCTTCAAAAACACACTGTCCGTAGTGCTGGCACTTGGTCATGTCTACATTGATTTTGATCATTTACTTTTCCTCAACGGTGGATGGATATAGATCTTTTGAAGGGGTGCGAATTCCGCGGAACTCCCAGTCGCCGCCCATGGCGGTTGAAACCACTTCTTCGCTCTCGGTCGGCTGAGCGCCAACATCGGTGCGAATCGGAGTCGGGCCCTCGACGATGTGGTTGGTCAAGCGGCCAAGGCCCTCAACTTCAACCTCAACGATGTCGCCAGGCTGAACCGGGCGGGAGAAAGCTGGGGTGCCCGAGAACAACATGTCGCCAGGAACCAAAGTGATGGTTCTTGCGATGTCGGCAACTAGGTAGTGCATGTCCCACTCCATGTTGTCGGTGTTGTCTTCTTGCTTGACCTCACCATTCACATAGGTGCGAATGTACTTGTTCTTGAAATCCCAGTCGGTAACGAGGCCTGGGCCAACTGGTGCCAGGGTGTCTGAACCCTTGACGCGCAGCATCGAGCCAGCATCGGTGTCGCGAAAGTCGTGAAGCCCATAGTCGTTGCCCACGGTGTAACCAGCGATGTAGTCGCCGGCTTCTTCGGGAGAAATGTTGCGAGCGGTTTTGCCAATCACGATGACGATTTCACCCTCGTAGTTGAGCCACTTGCAACCGGCCGGCCGCACAACGGCACCCTTGTGGGTGTTTAGCGCAGTGATCGGCTTGTGAAAGTAGGTCGGTGCGTCTGGCAGCTTGGTCATGAACTCTTGAGTGCGAGAGTCGTAGTTCAAGTGCACAGCGATGATTTTTGTTGGCTCTGATGGGGCTAGGTGCTGAGCGTCTTCGATAGCGATTTCTCGACCATCTGGAGCGATAAGTATTTCGCCCTGGCGCAGAACCTGCACCGGGTAGCCATCAAGAAGAATGCGGCGATATTCAGTCACGAGAGAGAGTCACGTCCTTAGGTAGTGGGAATCCACCTTCTGGCTTCGGGAAGTACACGTGCACTTGACCGGTTCCGATGGAGTTTTCATATTCGCTGTACATGACGCCCTTGGCAGTATTTGCCTCTTCGCCAGTTGCGCCAGCCATTGCTAGCCAGTGGTAGAAGTTTGCTTCAGGCTTGAACTTGCTAAAGGCTGGCATGTTGTCCAGAATCTTGCCGTGCTCGCCGTTCATCATCATCTCTAGAACCTCATAGTCGGCTTCGCGCGCCTCTGGGCTGTAGATGTGCTTCGGGTCGCTGGCCTCGTGCTTGCGAAGATCGCGCAACTTGTGGAAGGTGTGTGAAAGAGCTCCAGAGGCAAGCAGCAGCACCTTGCGGTCGCTGTCGCGAATGGCCTCACCAAGTGCGCGACCGGCACGGATGAAGTCTTCGTGAGTTGCGGTCTGGCAAACCGAGAGGCTTACCCAGCGCTTGTCGTCTAGACCACGACCGAGGTAGTGCCAAAGGTTGGTGGTTGCGTAGAAGATCGGAAGGTGAGGATCGGCAATTGGAGTAATCCAGGTGCCGTTTTTCTCATCGTAGTTAGCCACCGAGTTTGCCAGTTCTGGGTCACCCTTCATGGCATAAGGAATCTGTGACATTCCGCGCGGTAGCTCTTCTGAGGTGAAGAGGCCAGAGCGCTCAGCGGCCGAGGTAATCACAAATTCGACTGTGGTCGCCCAGTGGCTGTCGAGAACAACAACGGTGTCGTAGTCGAGGACCTCCATCACGTCTTTGCGAAACTTTTTGAGGCCCGGAACCAGGGAAATTTCTTTTCCGTCGTTCAGGTCAAGTCGGGTAGCCTCCGGCAACATGATTGTTGGCACGTGAGCCAACATTGCCATTCCTACTACTTCGCCCATTTGTTATTCCTTCCATCCATTTGGTGAAATCACGGTGTTTTTTACATCTGCATAAAAATCGAATGACCAGGTGCCGCCATCGCGACCGATGCCAGAGTTCTTTGAACCGCCGAAAGGCGCCTTGAGGTCGCGCACAAAGAAGCAATTGACCCAGATGGTGCCGGCAACGAGTTGCTTGGTGATTTTGTCGGCGTGAACTCGGTCGCCCGAAACAACAACGGCAGCCAAGCCAAACTCGGTGCCGTTGGCCATGGCCACGAGCTCTTCATCGGTCTTGAAGGTTTGCATTGTGAGAACCGGACCAAAGATTTCGCTGGTCACGATCTCACTCTGTGGGTCTGGGTTTTTGACCAGGGTCGGCTTGAAGAACAGGCCGCCGAGAGCTTCGTTTGGGCCACCACCCATGATGATGTTTGCGCCTTCGGCCTTGGCACGGTCAACGAAACCCTTGACTCTGTCGAAGTGCACCTGGTGAATCTGCGGACCAATGTCGGTCTCAGGGTCGCGCGGGTCGCCCTGCTTCAAAAGTGAGGCCTTCTCGGCAAACTTTTTGCCAAATTCTTCGGCCACATCTTCGTGAACCAAAATGCGCGTGCCCGATAGGCAGACCTGGCCGGCGTTGTCGTATTGCTCAACTGCCAGAGTGGCCGCAAGGTCTAAATCGGCATCGTGAAGAATGATGGTTGGGCTCTTGCCGCCAAGCTCAAAGCTCAACGGAGTTAGGTTGTCGGCGGCCGCGTGCGCAATGATCTTGGCGGTTGGCACCGAGCCAGTGAAAGAGATTCGAGCTAGGTCTGGGTGGGCAGTAAGCGCTGCGCCGGCTTCGCGCCCATAGCCAAAGACCACGTTGAAAACGCCGTCTGGAACTCCAGCTTGCTTAGTTAGATCGGCAAAGAAACTAGCGGTTAGCGGGGTCCACTCGGCTGGCTTCAAAACCACGGTGTCACCGGCTGCTAGGGCAGGACCAATCTTCCAGGTGGCCAACATTAGAGGCGCGTTCCAAGGCGTGATCAACGCTGCAACACCGGATGGATCCCATGAGACGTTGTTGGTGTGACCGCGGGTTTCAAAAACCTCGTGGTGAAGTTCGTTGATTGCCCAGTCGGCAAAGAAGCGCAGGTTTAGGGCAACGCGAGGCATCACTCCGCGGCGGTGAGAGCGCAGCAGCGATCCGTTATCCATGGTCTCAATGTTTGAAAGAACTTCGTTGTTCTCTTCAACAAGGTCGGCAAGTCGGTTCAGAATTGCGCCACGCTTAACCGGCCCCATTGCGGCCCAGGCCGGAAAAGCGGCCTTTGCGGCAGCCACTGCTAGGTTCACGTCATTGGCATCACCGCGAGAAATCTGGCCCAAAAAGCTGCCGTCAATTGGCGAGGTGTTTGTGTATGTTTCGGAGGCGGCGACACGTTGGCCATTGATGAAGTGACGAGTGTCGATGACGGCACCGGCTAATTCAATAGACGGCATACTTTGTTACAGAACAGCCTAGATTTATAACGATTTTTTGGAGTTGAAATTTGAGCACCTCAGCCCGCCCCCGCATCGCCATCCTTGGCCGCTTTTCGGAGACAACCGCAGTGACTCGTTACCGGGGTTTAGTCACGGCTCAAAAGCTGGCCGAGGCCGTTTGGGCCAGCGGGGGAGAGCCGCTAACCATGCTTCCGGTGGCTGACAGTGACTGGAAAGAGCGCCTTCGAGGCATCAGCGGCATCTTGATGCCCGGTGGTTCAGACATAGACCCCGGGGCTTACGGTCAGACGCCGAGCACCGAACATCTCTACGGAATTGATGTGCTGCAAGACGAAGTCGATTTGAGTTTGGTTCGTTATGCAATCGCACACGGCATTCCGCTGCTGACTATTTGTCGCGGCACCCAAATCGTGAATGTGGCCTTCGGTGGCACTCTGGTTCAGCACATGGAAGAAGATCTAGGGCTTGACCAAGACGTGATCATGGCTTCTTGCTATCACCACCAGGTGATTCAGAAACTCGGCGAGGGCCTTGAAGTAATTGCCTATTCGGCCGAGGGGCACATCGAAGCGGTGGCAATCGAGTCAAAAGGCTGGGCCTTCGGTCTGCAGTGGCACCCTGAAGATACTTGGGACACCGATAAAAACCAGGCAGCAATCTTCAATCGGTTTGTCGCTGAGGCAGCTAAGGCCTAGTTGGTTGCTTCGGCCTTTTTTGTGATTAGGCGAAGCATCTCGGCAAAGTCGGCTTGGCTGTCGGCTGCGATTGATGCGGCCAGCTGGCGCTCCTGCTTGTTGAAAGCCGGAAATAGTTTGTCCATCATTTTGCGACCCTTGGCGGTTAGCTGAACAATCACCAGGCGGCCATCGGTGGTGCTCTTTTCGCGCGTTACTAGGCCACGACCCTCTAGAGTGCTCAGCACACCGGTCAGCGTAGCCTTTGAAAAACCACCCTCTTCGGCAATCTGACGAGTCTCGAGCGGTTCCCAAATCCAGGTGACCCAAAGCACCACGAATGCTGTCCAAGATAGGTCGTTGCTAGAAAGCACGGTTCTCTCGAGGTGATTGCGCACGGCGCTTGCGGCGCGAAAGAGGTTGGATGTCACAGCCATTGCCTGAAAATCTAGGGTCATGTGCGAGAGTCGCTCGTTTACCTGACGCTCGGTCTCGGCAAGAGTATGTGCACCCGACATGTTTCTCCTTCTATGTGCCTCAAAAAACGGCACTGTAAGAGACCATTGTGAATCATTTATTGCCGAAAGATAACTATTTGCGCAATTGTTATCCGAAACCGCCTTCGAGTCGCTATCCTAAAAATGATTCGTATCCAAACAATCTCTTAAGGAGCAGGCCATGTCCTCAACGAAGAGCATCAACTTAGCTGACCTAGATCTATTCGAAAATGGCGCCCCTTGGAAGGCTTTCGACGAATTGCGCGCGAGCGACACTCTGCACTGGAGCGATGAAGAGGCCCCGAACAGCGGCTTTTGGTCGGTCACCAAATTTCACGAAATCGTAAAGGTCCTTCGAGACCCAGACACGTTCACCAGCAAGCACTTCACCAACCTCGAAGAAGTAGACGCCGAGCAAGAAGAAGCGCGTCGCTCTCTTCTAGAAACCGATGGCACCCGTCACCGCGCAATGCGCCGCCTACTGCAGGGGGAGTTCACTCCTCAGGCTGTTGCCAAGTACGAAACTTTTCTCCGCGGTCTAACCGCCACCACCCTGGACAACGCTTTTGCCAAGGGCGAGTTCGACTTCGTCGAAGAAGTTGCGGCCGATTTCCCAATCCGTGTGCTTGCAAAGATCTTGGATGTGCCTGACTCAGACACCGGCCAGCT
>JBEDKW010000016.1:0-9107 GCA_041171945.1 Actinomycetota bacterium | reverse complement strand
GCGATGGGATGGTTGCATCAATCATGGGGGTCGGGCCAACCACCGATGGCGCACAGCCAGCCAGGGCGAGGGCAAGAACCGTAATTGCGGCGGTGAATCGGGTGATTCTAAAAGCATTTTTCATGGGCTACTTTGCCTTTTTGCGAAGGCCAACGGCCAACGACTCGAGCACCATGAGATCGCGCACATTTGAATCGATGCGGTGACGAGCCTTGGCGATTGCATCAATTTTTTTGATGGTCGAAGCACTCGTTGAGCTTTGAGCAAGCTCGGTGATTTTGCTTCGCAACTCTTCGTTTACCAAAGGAGATTCGGTGACCAACTGAATGGTGAGCACATCGCGATAAAGCGAAAGCAGATCAACCAAAATGCGGTCGAGTCCGTCTCTGACCGAGCGTGTGGCGCGTCTTTTTTGACCTTCTTCGAGTAGGCGCAAATCTGGTTTCAAATTTGCCGGGATGGCATCGCCTTGAGCTAGCCCGAGCGAGCGCAGCATGGCTGCTTTTTCGACCTCGTCTTTTTCGATGGTTAGGGCTTCGGCATCTTTCTTGGCGATATCTAACCAGCGCTCGGCGGTGTTGACGGCTGAGGTCACTCCATCGATGCTCAGAGCGGCCATTAGGGTTTCACGGCGGCGACTGCGGGCTTCAGAGCTGGTGGCTAAGCGTCTGGCCATTCCGATGTGGCTCTGCGACTCAGCGGCAACCTGCAGGGCTAGCTTTGGGTCGATTGCGTCGCGCTCGACAAGAAGCCTGGCAACTTCTTCTACGGCGGGCACTTTTAGGCCGACGCGGCGAACGCGAGAGCGAATTGTTGGCAGCATGTCTGCCTCGGATGGGGCGCAAAGCAGCCAGATTGTGCCGGCTGGCGGCTCTTCTAGAGCCTTGAGAAGAACGTTCGAAGAACGCTCGAGCATCCGGTCGGCGTCTTCAATGATCATGATTCGAAACTTGCCCATCGAACCTCCATATTGAGAGTTCGCAACTAGTTCACGAACCTCATCAATAGAGATTTGCACTTTTTCAGTGGTCAAAACGTTAATGTCTGGGTGGCTACCAGCTTTAGCAGTGCGGTGGCAAAAGCGTGAGCGAGATTTGAGCGGCCAGAGCCCGGCGGGCCGGTGATCAGCCAAGAGTGGTAAACACCTTCGGCTTTTCGGGTGACAGCCTGCTGCAGCTGGGCCAGCGCCTCCGGCTGCCCCAGCATGTCGTTCCAGACTGGCAAGGTTTGCACACCCACAGTTTCTGAACTCACTGTTTCTGAACTCACTGCGCTGCCAAAACCTCATCGAGGCGCACCCGAATTTGAGCCTGCATGGCTTCAACGCTTTGGTTGGCGTCTACGACCATCCAGCGAGCTGGCTCGGCTGCGGCCATTTGCAGGTAGGCCTGGCGAACGGCCTCAAAGAACTCAACTTTTTCACGCTCGAGGCGGTCTGGCTCTTCTCCGGTTTGACTGCGACGAGCCAACGAGGCCGAGGCGTCAAGGTCAAGCAAAATGGTGAGGTCTGGCATCAAGTTTTCAACGGCGAACATCGAAATTGATCGAACATCTTCGGCATTTAGCTCGCGGCCAACACCCTGGTAGGCCACCGATGAATCTAGGTAGCGGTCGGTGAGGACTACTTCGCCGCGGGCTAGCGCTGGGCGAATCTTGGTGGCCACGTGGTGAGCTCGGTCGGCCGCGTAGAGCAGGGCTTCGGCTCGCGGGGCCACTTCGCCTTTGCGGTGCAGCAGCAAGTGACGAATCTCTTGGCCAAGCTCGGTTCCGCCCGGCTCTAGGGTTCGAACCACGGTTCGGCCAAGCGCCTTCAGGTAGGCCTCGATGAGGTCAGACTGAGTGGACTTGCCAACGCCGTCGATTCCCTCAAGTGAGATAAATAGGCCCTGAGTCATTATTTGGTCTTTCGGGTTGCTCCGCGCTTGACTACGCGAGTTGCGCTGGCTTTTTTGACCGGCTTGCCGGCTTTAGCTGGGGCCTCGCCCGGCTCAAGACCCAGCTTTTCACGGCGAATCGCCAATAGGTCGAAGGCTGCGTCTGGGGTCATCTCCTCAAGATTTTCATCCTTTGGAACAGTGGCATTCACGGCACCATCGGTGACATAGAGGCCAAATTGACCGGTCTTAGCAAACACTGGAAGACCCGAGGCTGGGTCTTCGCCAAACTCTTTTAGCGGGGTTGCCGCGGTGCGACGACCGCCATATTTTGGCTGGGCGAATATCTCGATTGCGCCAGCGAGGTCGAGGGTGAACAACTGGTCTTCAGAGGTGAGCGAGCGTGAGTCTTTGGCCTTCATTAGGTACGGGCCAAACTTGCCGTTCTGAGCGGTGATGTCTACGCCGGTTTCTGGGTCTGGGCCAATCACTCGTGGCAATGACAGTAGCTGCAGAGCGTCGTCTAGGGTGAGTGATTCTGGGCTCATCGTTTTGAACAGCGATGCGGTTCGAGGCTTCTCGGCCTTCGGGTCATCGAGCACTACATACGGGCCGTAGCGACCATCTTTAAAGAGAATTTCGAAGCCGGTTTCTGGGTGCACACCCATAACGCGGTCGGTGATGATTGGGGCATCGATGAGCTCTTGAGCCTTAGCCACCGTTAGTTCGTCTGGGGCTAGACCTTCTGGGATGTTGACAATGCGGCGACCGTTTTCGTCGGCGCCCTCGGAACCTGGCTCAACCATGATCTCGATGTATGGGCCGTATTTGCCGGTGCGCAGGGTGATGTCATCGGCAATGCGAATCGAGTTGATTGCGCGAGGGTCTGAGTCGCCTAGGTTCTCGACAGTGTTACGCAAACCCTCTTGCTTCTCGCTGCCAAAGTAGAAGCCCTTCAACCAAGTGCTGCGGTCGAGTTTTCCGTCTGCGATGAGGTCGAGATCTTCTTCCATCTGTGCGGTGAAAGCGTAGTCAATTAGGGTTCCGAAGTTCTCTTCGAGAAAACGGGTCACGGTGAATGCAATCCACTCAGGCACCAGAGCCTGGCCACGCTTTGACACGTATCCCTTGTTTACGATGGTCGACAAAATTGCGGCGTAGGTTGAAGGGCGACCGATGCCGTCTTCTTCAAGTGCCTTAACGAGCGAAGCCTCGGTGTAGCGAGGTGGCGGTGAAGTTGCGTGGTCTTTGGCGATGACGTCAACAGCTTTGAGAACCTGGCCAACAGCCAAATTTGGAAGCTTAGACTCGCGCTCGCCCTCGTCTTCGTTGCGGCTTTCGTCGACGCTCTCTTCATAAGCTGCCATGAATCCGCGGAAAGTAACTACGGTGCCCGAGGCAGTAAATTCGGCAGCCTTGCCATCGCTCAGTGGGCTCACGCCAATTTTTGCGGTGGTGGTCGAAACCTTGGCGTCTTCCATCTGTGAGGCAACGGTTCGCTTCCAGATTAGGTCGTAGAGGTCGAGGGCTCGGCCACTAAGAACTCGAGACAACTCTGACGGCTTGACGAAGTTTTCACCGGCTGGGCGAATAGCCTCGTGGGCCTCTTGAGCATTCTTATTTTTGCCCTGATAAACGCGTGGCTTGTCTGGCACCATGTTGTCGCCAAACATTTGCTTGGCTTGGGTGCGGGCAGCATTGATGGCCTGAAGCGAGAGGTTTGGTGAGTCGGTTCGCATGTAGGTGATGTGGCCATCTTGGTAAAGCGACTGCGCGGTATCCATGGTCTGCTTAGCTGACATGCGCAATTTGCGCGATGCCTCTTGCTGAAGCGTTGAAGTGGTGAACGGTGCGGCTGGGCGGCGAGTGCTTGGCTTGGCTTCAACCGAAGAAACTGCG
The DNA here is from genome assembly GCA_041171945.1 of Actinomycetota bacterium. Lineage (GTDB taxonomy): Bacteria > Actinomycetota > Actinomycetes > Actinomycetales > Microbacteriaceae > Rhodoluna. Next base: position 5,334 of record JBEDKW010000016.1, on the reverse strand, counting down.
ATTTTGGCGTTCGGGCTGCGAACTGCTTCGGCGAGCGCCTCTGCTTGAGCGGCATCGAGCAACAAAACATCTGCGGTTAGCTTGCCGTAATCGTCAAAGCTTTGGCCGGTGGCGATTCGCTTGCCATCGATGCTTTGCAACTTGGCAACAAACTGTGGTTCGCCGGCAACCTGCGAGTCAAAAGTGACCTCAACGTCGTTGTAGCTGGCTGACACGAAAGCCATGCGCTCACGCTCACGCTCAACAACCAACCGCATCGCCGGAGACTGAACGCGGCCGGCGCTAAGGCCACGGTTGATTTTGCGCCAAAGAACTGGAGAAACTTCGTAGCCGTATAGGCGGTCGACTACTCTTCTGGTTTCTTGAGCCTGAACTAGGTTGTCGTCAACGTCGCGGGTGTGCTCGAGGGCAGCCTGGATAGCCTCTTTGGTGATTTCGTGAAACACCATTCGCTTCACTGGCACTTTTGGCTTCAAAACCTGAAGCAGGTGCCATGCGATGGCCTCACCCTCGCGGTCTTCATCGGTTGCGAGATAGAGCTCCTGGGCGCCAACTAGGGCTTTTTTCAAATCGGTGACTGTTTTGTTCTTGCCTGGGGAGATTGCATAAAAAGGTTCGAAGTCATTTTCGATGTCAATCGAGAACTTGGCTAGTGAGCCGTTTTTCTTTTCTGCGGGCAGGTTTTTCGGGTCGACCAAGTCACGGATGTGGCCAATCGATGCCAAAACCGTGTAGTCATCACCTAAGAACTTAGCGATCGTTTTGGCCTTAGCCGGTGACTCAACGATTACTAACTTGTGGCCAACAGCCAATGCTTACTCCTTATATAAAAGGGTTCGAGTCTAGAAACTCGGCCCCGCTCGCGCCTTTGCGATTAGAACTATACCCACTGCATCGGAATGCACAGTGACGAATACCTCGAGTCCGACAATACGACACTCAACAAGGTTCACCATATTTACGACGCTCATCTGCTCAGCAACTTCACAGGGAAAGCCCACAGAAAGGCCCCGCAACGAATCGGTGGCGGCAACGGCAATTGAATCTGCGGTGGCCTGAAGCCGAAGATTTGAAAGCAGATTAAACGCCAGACTCTGACTAACAAGTAGGAGCGTCACCGAGAGCGAAACCACAGCCAAAGCCAAGACGGTTCCGGCGCCATTTTCGCCTTGGTTGAGGCCTGGAGGCTTCGCGAGCTTCAAACCAATCATCTACAACCCCATTTTTCTGGCGCACTGCCGCTCCGAGACCTCGAGCAGTTCGGAACCTAACCCTGGAATTCGAGCCATGAACGATACTGCAATGCACACCTGATTCTCTTCGTGCTCAATTTTGATGAGTGCGTCGGGTCTGGTCGCTTTGAGCATTGCTTCAACGGCGGCCTGCTCTTCTCCTCTGGCCAGAGCTCTAACTGCCGATGCCGACAGGTCGACTAACTTCATTCGTTCAACCTGAAGCGAAAAACCACCGAGCGTGACTGCAATCACCAACGCCACCGATGGCAGCGCAAGTGCAAGCTCAGCTGTGACCGAACCTTTTTCTGCCAAAAGCCTACTGAGGCGCGACTTCGGCATTTGGGCTTGAGAAAGTTAGCGCGCTCTTCACGAGGTCGAACAAAATGGTTCGCACTTCATCGCTTCGCATGATGACCACGAGCAACCCAGCAAACCCAACCGCAGCCATTGTGGCAATTGCATATTCGGCGGTTGCCGCACCGGTTTCGTCCAGCAATTTGGCTTTCAAACTCTTCATTTTCATTCTCCTTTTATATGTGCTGACCAGATGACAGCAAACTGATGGCAATCGGAACCACCGAGAGCAGCACAAAGGCTGGCAAAACGGCTACTCCGAGCGGAATCATGAGGCGGATTGACAGCCTCGCGATTTTGTTGGCGGTGTCGTAACGCTCTCGCTCCCTAATTCGATCGGCAACCGCGGTGAGAATTTGGGTGACAGCAGCGCCGGTGCCTCTGGAGAGTTGACCCGCTGCCGAGATTGCCATCGAGGCGTGCTCTTCTGGCTCGAGATTAAAAACTTCGGCGTAGTGAGTTTCCGCAGCAACTCTCGCCTGCTCGAGAGGTAAGCCGGCCTGCAACCCAATGACGGTGCAATCAATCAGGCAGCCTGGGTCACGTTCTTTGGGTGCCGCTCGCGCCAAAATTCTTTGACTCCAAAGCTGCCCGATGATCAGTAAACCCAACCCAAGCGCCAGCGAAATGAAGCCAACCACCGAACCAAAAATTGCCCCCAGCGGATTCATTCCAAGAGCTTGGGCCAAGCCCACGGCACCAAATGGCAGACCCAGAACCAGCCTGGCCGTGGCTTTTGGAGCGGCGAATGCGAGAGCAACCTCTTGCTTTGCCTTTTCGGTGGCAAGAAAGACCTCCGCCAAACGATTCAGCGACTGGGCTGCCGGCCCGCCGAGCCGAGTGGCCAAACGCCAGACCAACTCAAAGTGCAGGGCAGCATCCCGATCTAGCTTGGTGAGGCTTTCGGCCACCAACTCATGCGCCCTCATGGCCGGGATGCCGGCTTCAATTAAGGAGACCAACTCTCTGACAACTTCGGCAGGTCGAACGGCAGGTTCAGATGATTTGACGGCAGGTTCAGATTTCATGGGGCACCACTTCAAGCCGGCCCGCGTCACTCAGCGACAGTGTTCCGAGGGCAACGATTTTGCGCTCGGATAGATGGATGACCCACTTAATTGCCGAATGACACATCTCAGCTAAATCGGCGGCACCAACTCCGGCACCTCGACCAATTGCGTTGATTCGCGCGGGCACGTCTTTCATTGAGTTGGCATGGATGGTTGCCCCGGCGCCAGAGTGGCCGGTATTCAAAGCCTGAAGCATCACCAGCAACTCAGCCCCTCGAACCTCACCGACGGCTAGGCGGTCTGGTCGCATGCGCAGGGCTTCTCTCACTAAACGATCGAGGCCGATTTCGCCTTTGCCCTCGATGTTGGCTTGCCTAGTTTGAAGCGAGATGAAGTGACCCGAATCAAGGCCCAACTCGGCTACGTCTTCGAGGGCGATAACCCGCTGGCCAGCGCAAGCTGCCAGCATTGCCCGAAGCAACGTGGTTTTACCGGAACCGGTTGGGCCTGAAATTAGATAACTCTCGCGTCTGGCCACGATGCCACGAAGGGCCTGCAGTTCATCCGGGCCAAACATGTCAAAGTCACAAAGTTGGTCAAGCCCAAAAAGCCGATCGGCATGAACTCGAATGGACAAGTGAGTTTTAGGGTTGCAGCCAGATGCCAGTGCGGCATGCACGCGATAGTCGTCTATAGCCACATCGGCGAAAGGATTGGCTTGGTCGAGGTGGCGCCCGCCCGAACCGATTAGGTTCTGAGCAAATTCGGCAAGCTCAGACTCAGACTCAAAAGGGCTCGGTGCGGCCTCCAGAACACCCGACACTCGTTGCACCCAGATCTGGTTCGCGCCATTCACCAAAAGGTCGGTGACGCCGGGGCTGGCTAACAGCCCACCAAGTTTGGATTCGAGAAGAGTCATTTGGCAATGCTGACGCGTGCGGGTAGCCCAAAAACTCGAGGTGGCCATTTTGTGGATAACCGACTCAAATTCGAACCGGTGCACAAAAGCACCGTTAAATTAGGGGGCCCCAGACTCGGGGGAGAGTCTGGGGCCAGGCGATACCAGATTGGGGGAATCGGTATCGCGGGTCGGTGACTAGCACCGACACAGAAGATACTAGCAACCGTTCGGGGCTAAACATTCCCAAATGGAAAAATTACTTGGCAATGGGCAATCTATTTTTATGGGAGGATAACGAGGGACCACACCACATCACTGGGAGGACAACGTTGTCTGCTGATCACGAAATCGAAAACCTGCTCCATGAAGACCGTCACTTTGCACCAACTGACGCGTTCATGGCAGATTCCATCGCAAAGCCAGGCATCTATGCCGAGGCCAGCGAAGACCGCTTAGCGTTTTGGGCAAAGCAGGCCAAGAACCTACATTGGCACAAGCCCTTCACTCAGACTCTCGACTGGTCAAATGCACCGTTCGCCAAGTGGTTCGCCGATGGCCAGCTAAACATTTCTTATAACTGCCTAGACCGTCACGTAGAAGCCGGCAACGGCGACCGTGTTGCTCTCTACTTTGAAGGCGAACCAGGCGACAGCCAAGAAATCACCTATTCGGAGCTAACCCGTCAGGTTAAAAAAGCCGCCAACGTTCTAATCGAACTCGGCGTCAAGGCTGGCGACCGCGTGGCTATTTATATGCCGATGATTCCAGAAGCGGTTATTGCCATGCAGGCCGTTGCCCGAATCGGTGCCGTTCACTCGGTTATTTTCGGTGGTTTCTCAGCCGACTCCCTTGCCACTCGAATCAACGACGCCCAAGCCGTTATGGTCATCACCGCCGATGGTGGTTATCGCAAGGGCAAGGCTAGTGCGCTAAAGCCTGCCGTTGACGAAGCGCTTTCGGGTGGCCGCTGCTCATCCGTAAAGAACGTTCTTGTGGTTCGTCGAACCAAGCAAGAAGTTGCCTGGAATGAAGCTCTCGACATCGATTGGGGTCTAGCACTTGGCGAGGCCAGTGACGAGCATGTCGCTCAGCCATTCGACGCTGAACACCCGCTCTTCATCCTCTACACCTCTGGCACAACCGGTGCGCCAAAGGGCATCTTGCACACCACCGGTGGCTACCTAACGCAGGTTGCCTACACTCACAAAAACGTGTTCGACCTCCACGAAGAGACCGACGTTTACTGGTGCACCGCCGACGTCGGCTGGATCACTGGCCATTCATATGTAACGTATGGCCCGCTTGCAAATGGTGCGACTCAAGTTATTTATGAAGGCACGCCAGACACTCCACATAAAGGTCGCTGGTGGGAGATTGTTGCTAAGTATGGCGTGACAATTCTTTACACAGCGCCAACTGCAATTCGTACCTTCATGAAGTGGGGGGACGAATTCCCACAAGCACACGATCTTTCTAGCCTTCGATTACTTGGAAGCGTTGGCGAACCAATTAATCCCGAAGCTTGGATGTGGTACCGCGAAGTTATCGGTGCAAACAATTGCCCAATCGTTGACACTTGGTGGCAAACCGAAACTGGCGGAATCATGATCAGCCCACTGCCAGGTGTAACTGGAACTAAGCCAGGTTCTGCAATGGGACCAATTCCAGGAATCTCTGCCGAAATTCTTGATGATGCAGGTGTTGCTGTTGGTCATGGCAGTGGCGGGTATTTAGTTTTAACTCAGCCGTGGCCTGCAATGCTGCGTGGAATCTGGGGCGACATGGATCGCTACAAAGAAACGTATTGGTCACGCTTTAAGTCGCAATACTTCGC
>JBEDKW010000015.1:0-11421 GCA_041171945.1 Actinomycetota bacterium | reverse complement strand
GAACTTTCATGGTCGGCGAAGTGCTCCCTGAAGTTCGAGACCTTGTCGAGAGGACACACGAAGCCATGATGCGAGGCATCAATGCAGCGCTGCCAGGTCGTGCAGTGAACATAATTGGTAAATCAATCGAGGCCTACGCCAAGAGATTCAATTACGGCGTAGTAAGAGACTTCACTGGTCACGGAGTTGGCGAAGCCTTTCACTCCGGTCTCATCATTCCTCACTACGACTCCGCACCGCTATACGCCGATGAGATCAAGGTGGGTATGGTTTTCACAATCGAGCCAATGTTGACTCTCGGCACCCACGAGTGGAACATCTGGGCCGATGATTGGACGATTGTGACTAAAGATAAAAGCATCACCGCTCAGTTCGAACACACCATTGTGGTGACTGAGAACGGCCCCGAAATACTAACGCTTCCCTAACAGCTCCAGATAATAAGAAATTTTTATGCAGCAACAACAAGAGATTGAGTTATGACAAAAAGAGCAATCGGAATCGACATCGGCGGCACCGGAATCAAGGGAGCTTTGGTTGACTTGCGTTCAGGCGAGCTCATCGGCAAGCGTCTTCGCTACGAGACTCCCGCGGGCGGGCACCCGGTCGACATTGCTGCGGTAATCAGTTCCATCGTTAAAGACCTCAAGGTGAACGTTCGACACATCCCAGTAGGCATATGTTTTCCTGCCGTTGTTAGACATGGGATAACCCTTTCGGCTGCAAATGTCTCGCAAGATTGGATTGGCTTCGACGCCGAGGGCCTCTTCTCAAAAACACTGGGTAGAACAGTGCACGTCATCAACGATGCCGACGCAGCCGGAGTAGCCGAAATGAAGTTCGGTGCCGGCCAGGGCAAGCGTGGTGTTGTCATAATGACCACCCTCGGAACCGGAATCGGAACTGCAATTTTTAATGACGGCGTCTTAGTGCCGAACGCTGAATTGGGTCACTTGGAAATTAACGGAGTCGACTACGAGACCATGGCGTCATTTGCAGCCAAAGAGCGTGAAAACCTATCCTGGAAACAGTGGGCTGCCAGACTTCAGGTTTACTACTCGACCCTCGAGAAACTCTTCAGCCCGGACTTGATAATCGTTGGCGGTGGAGTCTCAAAGCAACACGAGGAATTCTTGCCGCTACTGAAACTAAACGCAGCAATCGAGCCAGCAGTCAAGCGCAACAATGCCGGCATTTTGGGCGCTGCTTCACTGGCCTGGAAATATCGTCCAGAGCCGAAAATCGCAAAGTAGGCAAACTTCCGCAAGTAAGTTGCGGAGCGGTTTAGTGGATGGGCCAGCTATTACGCCGGGTTCTGTTCCTATTTCTAGGTGACGATCATCTATCTAGTGACGCCGTTGCCGACGCCCTCATGCGGCCTACCCGAGAACTTGAGCGAGCAGCTCTAAGCGTTCTCTGTCTGACCTTGCTCCAAGCGAGGTTTACCTAGCCGAAGCGCTCACACGCCTCGCTGGTGGTCTCTTACACCACCGTTTCACCCTTACCGCTTACGCGGCGGTTTACTCTCTGTTGCACTTTCTCGCGGGTTGCCCCGGGTGGCTGTTAGCCACCGCCTTGCTCTTTGGAGCCCGGACGTTCCTCAACATTGCTGTCGCGATCGCCTTGCCAACCCATCCGTGAATAAGAATACCCGAGCCGGCCGATTAACTGGAGCCTACAGATGCGAGGTGGCGTTCAGCGTTACTAGTTCGGCTGCATCGTCACCCCAGAAACGAATGATGGTGATCGAACAGGGCGCAATTTGAGGCCGCCAATAAACTGCCTCATTTGCATCTAAGCCGGCTTTGATAAACCCACGGATGGGCATCACGTGGGAGACCACGACCACTGCTTTACCCTTGTGTTCTTCAAGGATCTCGCGTCTGCCAAGCTGAACGCGCGCGTCAAAATCATCCAGAGATTCCCCATTTGGCGGAGCGATGGTCCAGGAGCCCCTCCAGTCGGCCATTTCCTTCGGCCACTTTTCTGCGACCTCATCATTGGTAAATCCATCCCAATCGCCAAAGGATATCTCTGCAATATTCTCGTTGGTTGTCACTCCAACGGACAGAGAGTTAGCAATGATATTTGCTGTTTCCTGGGTGCGTCTAATCGGCGAGGCAACCACTGCTGACACTGGCGAAAGGAAAGACCAAGGGCCTGTCAAGCCAATTTGCTGAACCGCTTTGGCGGCCGCCTCGGCATCTTTACGACCTAGCTCCGATAGTCCGGGATTCTCCCCGCCTCGTCCTGAGATTCTTTTGGACTCAGTGAGATGTGTGCGTCCGTGGCGAACCAAAATAACTGTGGTCAATTCTGCGGTAACCCGGTCTGGAGCACGAACGGAACTGGGCATGTTTTGGTTGAATTCTGCAACCGGAGCCTTGACTCCCTCTACTGAAATCTCACGAGTGCTGTCTTCGCGCTCATCCATGGCCTTGTTTGCCAATGCGTCAGCTCTTGAATTTTCTTCGCGCGGAATCCACTGCCAACGAATCTGTTTTCCTCTGGCAATTGCCTGGACCTCGGCCCCCAACTGAATCATGTCGGGGTGCTTAATCTTCCAGCGTCCAGCCATCTGCTCAATGACGAGCTTCGAATCCATCCGAACGAGTACGCGGGCGTCTTGATTTAGGTTGAAGGCTGCCTCGAGCCCTGCCTTTAGCGCTAGATATTCGGCAACATTATTGGTGGCAACACCGATAAAGCGAGCCACCTCAACAAGAATTGCTCCGGTGTCGGCGTCAATAACGACCGCCCCAGAACCGGCCAATCCGGGGTTGCCACGAGACCCACCGTCGGCCTCAATGATTAAATTCTGCGGAGCATTCATCGAACGAGAATTGCCTGGCAGTCTGGACAGGTGGCAATCTCATCGCGAGCGAGGTTGGCAATTTCGTTGTAGGCGGTTGCCCCAAGCGTTATGCGGCAAGCTCCGCATTCGCGACCCATTAGCTTTCCGGCTGGAACACCACGGGTTGCCTTCTTTTCAAATAGTTCAAGAAGTTCAGCTGGGATGCTGGTCGCCTGCTTAGCGCGGGCTTGCACTGTGAGATCAAGTCCTGAGCGCAGTTTCATGATTGCCGCTTCGTTTTCGGCCTCAAGTTTTGCGAGTCGGGTCTCAAGTTCGGTTTTTTGCTCCAACATCGCAGCGAAGGCCGCAGCAGCTGAGTCTTTGCGCTCTAGAACCTCAAGTTCAAAATCTTCCAAATCTGATTTGCGCTTAGCCAGAGTAGCCAGCTCAGACTGAATAGCCTGAGCGTCTTTGGAAGATTGAGTTTGATTCAACCGTTCGTCATCGCGCTTGATGCGCTGTTCCACCAAATGCAAATCGGTTTCGGCTCGGGAGATTTCCAATTCAACGGTGTCTAGTTCGTTTCGAGAGGTAATCAGCGCTGCTGCGAAGTCTCGCTGTTCGGCGCGAAGCGTTGAGAAAGCTGATTCGGTGACTAGCGCGCCAATTGCTGCTTTGGTGCGACTAATCTCAGCGTCTAGGGCTGCCAGACTTAGTAGATCGGCTTGTTGAGCTTCTGTTGCCTTCATTAATTACTCTCTTTAGTTTTACAAACGTTTACTACTGATTTACTACAAAATCCCAAGGGTCGGTTCGAAGATGACTCACGACAAATTGAACCTTGTCGAAGCGCTTTGCCAGTTGAGCGGCAGCTACTTCTAGCCAGAGCCACTCCCCTGCCCAGTGTGCCACATCGATGAAGGCCGGGCCACCCGAAGCCAGTTTGGACAACTCTCGCGCCTCTTGAACTGGATGATGGCGAAGGTCTGACGTGAGATAGACATCAACACCTGCATCGATTGCAGCATCAATAAAACTGTCGCCAGCCCCGCCGCAAACGGCTACTCGCTGAATAACTTGATCGAAATCGCCAGACACGCGAATGCCACTGGCCGTTGATGGAAGAATTCTGGCGGCAAGTCTCGCGAAATTGCCGAGTGTTACCGGCGATTCAAGAACACCAATGCGACCATGCCCTTCGCCCGGGTTTAGTGTCGGAACCAAAGGTGTCAAAGAACCCAACCCGAGTGCCCTCGCTAACACGTCTGAGACACCCGACTCAACAATATCCGCATTAGTGTGCGCGCCATAAATGGCAATGTTGGATCGAATGCAGCGCGCAAGAATAGAGCCCTTTGAAGTCGATTCACTTATGGTCTTGACACCCTTGAGAAGCAGTGGGTGGTGAGACAACACCAAGTCGAAGCCACCATCCTCGGCCTCGGCAATAATGTCGTGAGTAACGTCAACGGTGAGGAGAACACGAGTTACTGGCTGACCGAGAGAACCGGAAACTAAGCCCGGTGCGTCCCAGTCCTCGGCCCCGGATAGAGGCCAGAGTTCCTCAAAAACCCGGATTAATTCGTTCAGAGATTCACTCATGCTTACTCAGCGAACCCAAAGATGTCTTTGAGGTCATTTTTACGAGCCTCAATTGAGAGCACCTCGGCTTCCTGCTTTTTGATACGAGGTATCCCCGCAATCACAGGCAACAGTAGTCCGATTGCAAAGGCAATGACCACACCGAAAGAACTTGCCACCCAAAAGCCAGGGTTGGCGCTTAGGTCGAGCAGGTAGCCCTGCCAGAAGAACTCTTGAGGGCTAGCTTGAATGAGCCCAAAGCCAATGGCAACCGCAATCAACCAACCGCCAAGATTAACCCAGTTGAACGGCTTGTAGAAGCCGTAACTTCGGGTTAGGGAAACCTCGTGGTAGGCGATTCTCCGGATTAGAACATCGGAAACAAAAACGCCTGCCCAGGCCCCGATTGGCACGGAGAGAGTTAGCGAGTACCCCGCAAAATTGAACCAAAATCCTTCTGACCCGAGGTGCAAGCCGGCTAGAACTGCTGCGACTAAAACCACCAACCCGAGAACTGGCTGCAAAATAACAGGTCGAATCTTGATGTTAATCGAGTGGGCTGTCAGGCTCGTCGAATAAAGGGCCATAGCCAAAACGACGATGAGACTTGCCGCCAGGGATGCCAGAACAACCCAGTACAGAATTGGACCTAGCTGGGAGGCCAGCGCAACGGCAAAGTTAGACGAGATACTGAAATTTGTTGAGCCAAATAGGGCCAAAGCGAAGACGCCGATCAGCGACGGAACAACCGCCAATGACAGAAAACCCCAGGCCACAACTTTGATTCCAAGAGCGTTTACCGGTAATTTGCGAGCGAAATCAGCACCGGTGCCGGCCCAGGTGAGGCCAAAAACGCTGAAGATAATGATTGCTGCCGAGAAGGCATCGAGCCAAGACCCTTCAGGCTGCGCAGCCAGAGTTTCGACTGAAATTGATGAAACGTTGGAAACGAAAATCACCAGAAAAACTAGGACACCGAATGCACCCACGTACTTTTGTGCGTTGAACAAAACGTGTCCTCCGAAAATGGCCAGAGCCACTGCCGCAATCACAATCGTGATTGTTACGAAGAGCCCCACTAGACCTAGCGGGCTAGCGACTAACTCAACGACTGAGTCGAGTGATGCGGGCTCAGTTGTTGAAATCGAGAAGGTGAACATTGCAAACGCACCGACACACAGCAAAGTAAACACTCTGGCAACCAGAAGAAATGTGGCCGGAAAATAATTGCCAACAACACCGAATGCGGCCCGAGATAACAAAACGGTTGGTAGCCCGCTGCGCTTACCTGCCAGCGCACCGATGGCGATGACTGTTGCCGATACGAAAACTGCTAACACCAGTGAGATTGCAGATTGGGCAAATGAAATCTCTAGTGAGTTGAGGTAGGCGGCCGCACCAAATGGCAGAACCGAACCGGTCAGAGCTAGCCAAGCCCAGAATTGAAAACTTGCTCGTCCGGTTCTAGCAAACTTCGGAGTTGACCCCAGGGACGCAGATTCATCAAAAGAGAGCGAATCTGAAACTGGCGACGGCTTCGACTGCGGTGCTAGTTGCTCTACCGGTTGAGCAACTGAGGATCGACTAACCGCGATTGCTGGCACTGGCTCTGCCGAGGTTTCAGGAAGGCGCGCGTGAGCCGCTTCCTCTAGCGCAGTGAATTCTTCTTCAGCACCATAGACATCATCGATGCTTGCCATCGGCTGCTCTGCTGCAGCGCGGTCTGCTGCGAGTAACAGTTCAAAAGCATCGAGATCGAATGGCTCATCGATCGAAGGAGTGTGCTCGACCAACTCAGGTTGCTGCTCTACAGGCTCCATTTCAACCGGTGGCAAACCCTGTCTTGCACGCAAGACATTTTCAATCGCAGCCAGAGCCTCGGGTGTACCGATTGATTCGAGGTGGAGCCGCCAATTCTGAAACGCGACCTTATCTTCTTCGCGAAGAGCCGACTGGGTGTCAAGCAACCACATTGCAGCCTCAATGCCCTCTTGGTCTGCCTTTGCGCTACCAAGAGCTTCTTGAAGTTCGGCGTCGGTCATTGCCTGAGGCGAGGGCGGGTTGAAGGGTATCGAATCCATAGGGAAATACTAATGCCGAGGTGCATAAGCACCTCGGCATTAGTGATACGTGTAGCTATTTGTGGGCCCTACCGGGCTCGAACCGATGACATCCACGGTGTAAACGTGGCGCTCTACCAACTGAGCTAAAGGCCCCTCTTTCGAGGGATGCGGTAAACCGCAACGTCAAAAGAATACCCCATGTGAAAGGTTTGTGCGAACTAGAGGCTCGCGAGTGCCTTGTCATACTCGTCGAGGCTGCGCGCTTGGCCCGGTGCAGTCACAAACTTTGCCACCAAATCGCCATCCTTGTTGATCACGAACGTAGCTCGGTTCGCAAAGCCGTTCTCTTCAAGGAAGACACCGTATTGCTTGGCAACACCGCCGTGAGGCCAGAAGTCTGCAAGAACTGAGAACTTGTAGCCTTCGTGCTCGGCGAACTGTTTCTGCACAAACTTCGAGTCGACCGAAATGGCTAGCAATTCAACGTTCTCATTATCAAACTTGGCAAAGTTATCGCGTAGCTCGCAAAGCTCACCGGTGCAGATACCCGAGAACGAAAGTGGATAAAACACCATTACAACTGGCTTTACACCCCTGAAATCACTGAGTTTGACTGTCTCGCCGAACTGATTTGAAAGCTCAAAATCTGGCGCCTGGTCTCCGATGATTAGTGACATTTGTCTTCTCCTTATAAAAAAAGTTCGGTTTCGCTCTTATGGAACTAGGAAACCATACAAATACTTCCGGTCGACAACATAAACTCGTAGGGGCTTTACCAAAGTCACTTGAATCTTTGTCCATCCCCCACGAAAGAGGATGTCGGTGTCGATTAACAACCAGGACGCTTACGCGGTCAGCAACCCAGACCAAGACCCACAAGAAACCAGCGAGTGGCTTGAGTCGCTCGACGCCGTTGCCAGAGTGCACGGTCGAGGAAGAGCTCGAGAGATCATGCTCAACCTTCTGCGTCGCTCTCACGAGTTGCAGCTCAATGTTCCTATGGTTCAAACCACTGACTACCTAAACACAATCGCTCCAGAGAACGAGCCTGAGTTTCCTGGTGACGAGAAGGTAGAACGCACCTACCGCGCTTGGATGCGCTGGAATGCTGCCATGCTCGTGCACCGAGCCCAGAGACCAGGCGTGGGCGTCGGCGGTCACATCTCGACTTTTGCATCTTCTGCTTCGCTATACGAAGTTGGATTCAACCACTTCTTCAAGGGTCAGGACCACGTTTCGGGTGGAGACCAGATCTTCGTTCAGGGTCACGCCTCACCAGGCCCTTACGCACGCGCTTTCCTAGAGGGACGCCTCTCGGCAAATCAACTGGATGGTTTCCGTCAGGAAAAGTCGCATGCCGGTGGCGGACTTTCTTCTTACCCGCACCCACGTCTGATGCCAGACTTCTGGCAGTTTCCAACAGTCTCAATGGGCATCGGCCCAATCAACGCTATTTATCAAGCGCAGGCCAACCGATACCTTGAGGGACGTGGCCTGAAAGACACCTCTCAGCAGCATGTCTGGGCTTTTCTTGGCGATGGCGAAATGGATGAAGTCGAGAGTCGTGGTGCTCTTCAGTTAGCTGCCAACGACAAACTCGACAATCTGACCTTCGTGGTCAACTGCAACCTCCAGCGTCTCGACGGTCCAGTTCGTGGCAATGGCAAAATCATCCAGGAATTGGAAAGCTTCTTCAGAGGTGCCGGCTGGAACGTAATTAAGGTTGTTTGGGGTCGCGAGTGGGACACACTTCTTGCCAACGACACCGAGGGCGCTCTTGTTGACTTGATGAACAAGACTCCCGACGGCGACTACCAGACCTACAAGACCGAAGATGGCGCGTTTGTGCGCGAGAACTTCTTTGGCCGAGACCCTCGCACACTCAAGCTCGTCGAGCACATGACCGATGACGAAGTTTGGGGACTGAAGCGCGGTGGCCACGATTACCGCAAGGTATATGCCGCCTACAAGGCTGCACTTGAGCACAAGGGTCGACCAACCGTAATTCTTGCAAAGACCATCAAGGGCTTCACCCTCGGCAAATCCTTCGAAGGCCTAAAGGGCTTCCGCGATGAACTGCGAATTCCGATTTCAGATGCGCAGCTTGAGGAAAATCCTTACCAGCCGCCATACTTCCACCCTGGTCAGGATGCACCTGAAATCCAATACATGCACGACCGTCGTCGCGAACTCGGTGGCTACCTCCCTGAGCGCCGCAGCAAGTACGTAGACTTCAAACTTCCTGAAGAGGGCACCTATAAGGTTGCCCGCGGCGGCTCGGGCACTCAAGAAATCGCAACAACAATGGCTTTTGTTCGCCTCATGAAAGATCTCTTGAGGTCTCCAGAGTTCGGTGAGCGCGTTGTTCCGATCATCCCGGATGAAGCTCGCACCTTCGGAATGGATGCCTTCTTCCCTACCGCAAAGATTTACAACCCAAACGGCCAGCACTACATGTCGGTTGACCGCGAGCAGCTTCTTTCGTACAAGGAAAGCGACGCTGGTCAGATTCTTCACACCGGAATTAACGAGGCGGGATCGGTCGCAGGCTTCACCGCAATTGCAACCAGCTATGCAACTCAGGGCCAGCCGCTAATCCCGTTCTACGTGTTCTACTCAATGTTCGGTTTCCAGAGAACAGCCGACTCGATCTGGGCGGCGACCGACCAGTTGTCACGCGGATTCATGATTGGCGCCACCGCAGGAAGAACCACACTCACCGGCGAAGGTCTGCAGCACGCCGACGGACACTCACCATTGATTGCCTCGACCAACACCGGGGTCCTCAGCTACGACCCGGCCTACGGTTATGAGATTGCACACATCATTCGCGCGGGAATCGAGCGCATGTATGGTGGCGGTCACGTTGACCCGAACGTCATTTACTACATCACCGTTTACAACGAGCCTTACGTGCAACCGGCCGAACCAGAAAATGTCGACATCGATGGACTTCTTCGCGGAATTCACAAGGTCAGCACGAACAACTTCGAAGGCCGCAAGGCTCAAATCCTTGCTTCCGGCGTAGCTGTTCAGTGGGCATTCGAGGCGCAGAAGCTTCTTCAAGAAGATTGGGGCGTGTCTGCCGACGTTTGGTCGGTAACCTCATGGACCGAACTTCGTCGCGATGGCCTAGCCCGCGACGAGCACAAGTTCTTGAACCCAAACGAGAATGTGGGCGACGCCTACATAACCGATAAGTTGTCTGGCTCGCAAGGACCATTCCTCGGCGTGAGCGACTTCATGCACGCAGTTCAGGACCAGATTCGTCCTTGGGTTCCAGGCGATTATGCAACCTTGGGCGCGGATGGTTTTGGCTTCTCCGACACTCGTGCAGCCGCACGTCGCGCCTTCAAGATTGATGGCCCTTCCATTGTCGTTCGGGTACTTGAGCAGCTCGTAGCTCGCGGTGAAATGGATGCCAACGTTCCTCAGATGGCAATCGACCGCTACCAACTGCACAATGTTGCAGCAGGAACATCTGGGTCTGCCGGTGGAGAGAACTAAACAAGAAACGCTTGACTGGCTGAAGTCGATCTCTGGAGAGCTGGCCACCACCACCCTTCAGAGACTTGACGAATTGCTGCCCTGGTATAAGGACATGCCTCCGGCAAGACGTTCTGCTGTTGGACTCGTTGCACAAGCTGGCATCACCTCGTTCTTGGCTTGGTATAAAAACCCAAAGTCGCAGCCCTGGGTTGCAGCCGATGTTTTTAGCACGGCTCCAAGTGAACTTCTTAGATCAATTTCGCTTCAAGAAACGCTTCAACTCATTCGCGTTGTGGTGCAGGTCGTCGAAGACCGGGTGATTTCTGAGGATGGCGCCCTACGGGAAGCCGTGCTTCTCTATTCTCGAGAGATTGCATTCTCGGCAGCCGACGTTTATGCCAAGGCCGCCGAGGCTCGAGGCTTGTGGGATGCGAGACTCGAGGCCCTGGTCGTTGACTCTATCCTCAGTGGTGAAAATGAAGAGGAACTGTCCTCTCGAATTGCAGCCCTTGGCTGGCGTGCCCGTGGAGCCGTTGCGGTTCTAGTTGGCACCGCTACCGAACCAGTGGATCAGGATGCGCTTCGCAGGATTGCCCGCAAGAATCGCGCGGATGTTCTCATCGGGGTGCACGGAAACCGCCTAATCGTTGTTCTCGGCAGAGTCGAATTTGAGGGGCGCGAATCAGCCCCATCATTCAGCTCGCTAACCAGCATGCTCGACTCTCAATTTGGCCCTGGCGCTCTGGTTCTTGGTCCTGAAGTGCCTACTGTGGCGGAAGCTAATCGGTCTGCAAGGGCAGCGCTGGCGGGATTTGCGGTAGTCAAGGCTTGGAAGAGCGCACCTAGACCAATCGGCGCCGATGACTTGCTGGCAGAGCGAGCCCTGGCTGGCGACATGCTTGCAAAGACGACATTGCTCGATCGAATCTACCGACCACTCTCCCTCAACTCACCCGAACTGCTAGAAACGTTAGCCACCTACCTAGACACTGGCAGGTCACTCGAGGCCACAGCCCGAGAGCTTTTTGTTCACCCAAATACGGTTCGATACCGGCTAAAAAGAATTAGTGAAGTTATTGGCTGGGATGCAACCGGTGCTCGCGAAGCATTCGTTTTGCAGGTGGCGATGGTTTTGGGTTCAATGAGTGAATTAGAAAATAGAAAGCGCAAGGTTTCGCCATGATAGTAATCGTTGCTCCGGGTCAAGGCTCTCAGGCGCCTGGCTTTCTCAGTCCTTGGCTTGAAGTTCCGGCTTTTGCAGATGCGATGCAGTCGATGCAAGAGGCCTCTGGAATCGATCTTATTGGCCATGGAACCATGAGCGACGCGGACACCATCCGTGACACCGCCGTTGCTCAGCCCCTCATTGTCAGTTCTGGAGTTGCCGCCTTGAGTGCCCTCTTTGGCAACTCAACGCCAGCCGAGGCCGGGATTTATGGAGTTGCGGGGCACTCGGTTGGCGAAATAACTGCCGCAGTTGCAGCGGGGATATTT